>NZ_JAJCGR010000014.1:0-80641 GCF_020553125.1 Blautia sp. MSK20_18 | reverse complement strand
TTATTGGTGGTGCTTCTGCTTATGGTGGTACCGGTACAGTTCCTGGTGTTATCATTGGTGCACTTCTGATGGGTGTTCTGAATCTTGGTATGAGTATCATGGGTATTGACCAGAATATCCAGAAGGTTGTTAAAGGTATGGTTCTTCTGGCAGCGGTTATCTTCGATGTTGTCAGCAAGAGAAAATCTTTTATCGTAAAATAATAATAGTCAGCGAATCAGGACAGCAGGTTTTCGGAGTGATCCGGAACCTGCTGTTTTTGGGTGTATATACTGTTGTTTTATGTAAGGTTATTTTGTTACTGTTCACTGGTCAATGTCATTTAGTTAATTTTCAAGGTTAGATCTTATACATGAGGTCTAACCTCTTTTTTAGTTTTTCCCTAAATAGGGGTTGACACTTCAACTCAAATGTGCGGCCGCTCTCACTACTGATTGGTTTTTAGAAGTAGTGAGAGCGGCCCTTGTAGTTAAAGAAGCATCTGCACGATGCAAATACAACTACAAGGAGATTTTTTTATGCTACAAAACCAAATCAAAACCATATTTAAAAGGGCACTGAAAAAGTCTGATTCTAAAAAAGAATTGGGCTTTTTTGTGAAAATTTCGGTCGCCCGGCAAAGGAACCAGAAATGATGTTTAAACTGCTTTTCCTGAAAAAACTGTACGATCTTTCTGACGAAGCCCTGATTAGCAGCGCCCAGACGGACATGGCATATAAATTTTTCCTTGACCTGGAACCAGAAGCAAAAATGATAGATCCCAGTCTTCTCACAAAATTCAGAAAAACTCGTATTACAGAAGATATTCTGGAAGAAATGTTAAAAGAAACCATTCAACAGGCTTTGGATAAAAATCTGATCAAATCGGGAACCATTATCGTTGATTCCACCCATACAATTGCTTCTGTCTGGGCAAAATCTCCAACGCAGATTCTGCGGGATATGAGCAAACAACTTCGGAAAGAGGTTTATAAAACAGCTTTTGAATTATCAGAGCGATTTCCTGAGAAACCCTCTTTGGAAGCAGGACTGGATGAAGAAATTGCCTATACTAGGGAACTACTCCAGGTTCTGGAGGAAGGAATAAAATCCTGTGGAAATAAAAAGATACAGAAACTTTCTCATGAAATGAAAGAACTACTAGAAGATGAGCGGCTCAAAGAGATCCGATCCAAAGATGATAAAGATGCACGGTTTGGACATAAAACGGCAACCAGTACGTTCTATGGATATAAGAATCATCTTGCGATGACTGAAGAACGTCTCATTGCGGGGATCACTGTAACAGATGGAGGAGCACCAGATGGGCAGGAATTACCAAAACTGATAGAAAACGCGAAGGAAAATGGAATAAAAGTTACAGAAGTTATAGGCGATATGGCATATGTCAGTGATGACAATCTGGAAGTCTGCGGAAAAGAGATTACATTGATTGCCAGAACCAATACAGCAGTAGCTGCTGCAGCAAACGGGAACCTTGAGGAAGGTTTCTGCTTTAATAAAGATGCTGGGATGCTGCAGTGTCCTGCCGGAGAGCTTTCCACGCGTGTAGAAAAAAGAACGGCAAAAAATGGGAATACTTATTTAAGATATATATTTAGCAAAGTAACGTGTCGGAAATGTCCCCAAAGAGAAAAATGCCGTGTAGGAAGATCAAACGCTAAAACAAGAAGCTACAGTATCACGCAAGCAAGCGAGAAAAATCTTGAAAGGCTTAAATTTGAAGAAAGCGAATATTTTCAGGAGCGAATGAAGATTCGGCACAGGATAGAAGAAAAGAATGGAGAACTAAAGGAAGCTCACGGTTTGCGTAAAGCAGATTCGAGAGGTTTATTTGCTATGCATCTGCAAATGTATTTTACGGCATTTACAGCAAATGTAAAACGAATAGTAAGATTAGATGAGCTGGCTATGGAGTAAACCATAGCTTTTTATGATTTTCCTAAGTAAAGATTTGAAAATAATATAAAAGAAAAACTTCCACTTAAGAAGAAATGGAAGTTTTTCAGTGCCCTTCAAATACAAGGGGTGTGGCACTTTTATCTGCATACACGAAACATAGTAATGTTTTATCTCCGCTTACTTTTTTTCTGAATTCCTTTCATTTTCCGTTTTGTTATGAATTGATAGTCTGTTCTGAATCCACAGGTTTCGTGGAGATCGTCAGTGATTTTCTGACGTTCATATACCGGCATGAAACCCTGTTCTTCTACATCTGCAAATTTTATGTCTTTTAAAATATGGAGCAATTGTTCTGTAGTATAAGTTCCTTTCAAAGCGCGGTTTAATAACCGGATTTGTATAGGACTGAGTGATATAAAAGGACTCGGAATTTTTTGATTTTGATGTTGTTATACGCACAATAATTACCGCTTCCACTGTTATAGTACATATCACTAAATATTACTATATAATAAAAATAAAAATTTGACAAAAAAATAAGCCTGTTTCAAGGCTTTGCGGTACTTTTTTGAATTTCAATGTGTCAAACTCCCGTGTAACAAGAAAATAAAAAAATATAAAGTTTTAGTTGTTGCCCGTTATCTTTTCTGATATAATAAGTCCAAATCTTAATACTCTGCCGTGATAAAATGTGAAACTGTCACGAAGGAGGCTAAAAGGAGAAACTACAAATGAAAGAAAAGAAAGAACGGGCCAAACGTCTGCCCACTTTTGCGGAATCGATCACACCGATCGTCGCAATGCTCCTGATCCTTACCATCGGAAAAGGCGTATTCGGCTACAGCACAGAGCCGCTTCTGATCATGGTAGCTGCAATCGCAGCATTTATCGCGTTCCGTGTAGGCATTACCTGGGATGAGATGATGGATGAGATCTGCACCAAGATCGCAAAGGGCATGCCTGCCATCCTGATTCTTGTATGTGTTGGCGCTATGGTTGGTACCTGGATGGCATCCGGTACCATTCCGATGATGATTTATTACGGCGTCCAGATCGTAAACCCGAAATTCATGCTGGTTACCGCGTTCCTGATCGAGGCAGTGGTTTCGGTTGTTACCGGTACCTCCTGGGGTTCCGTTGCAACCATGGGTGTTGCCCTGATGGGAATCGCAAGCGCCCTTGGCGTATCCCTTCCGGCTACTGCAGGCGCCTGCATCGCAGGTTCCTACTTTGGTGACAAGATGTCTCCGCTGTCCGATACCACAAACCTGGCTCCGATCGCGGCAGGCAGCACACTGTATGAGCATATCGGACATATGTTCTACACCACTGTCCCAGCAACCATCGTTTCCCTGGTGGTATATGCCATTGTTGGTATGAACGCAGATGTAAGCGCAGATATTACTTCTGACACCGTTACTACTTTATTAAGCCAGCTTTCTTCCATGTACAGCTGGAACCTGCTGATCATCATTCCGGTAGTGATCGTGCTGGGCGGCTCCCTGCTTCAGAAGCCAACCATTCCGGTTATGCTTCTTTCTACTTTTGTAGCAGGCTTGGAGAGTGTCTTCATTCAGCACGTAGCGTTAGGAGATGTGTTAAAGGCAACCGTAAACGGTTTTGATGTATCCATGATCCACCGTGCAGGATTTGACACCGAGACCTGTTCCGAGGCCGTAACCAAGCTGTTAAACCGCGGCGGTATGAACGGCATTATGAGCACCACACTTCTGGTATTCTGCGCATTCTGCTTCGCAGGTATCATGAGCCGGGCTGGCTGTCTGGATGTGGTACTCCAGAAGATCTTAAGCGTGGCAAAGAGTACCGGTGCGCTGATCACCGCAACCGTTGCAGCCTGCATTACCATGGCACTGACCACCGGTAACTCTTACCTTGCCATTCTGATTCCGGGCGAGATGTTCCGTGACGCTTACAAAGAGCGCGGGCTTGCGGCAAAGAACCTGTCCAGAACCCTTGAGGATGCCGGTACCGTAGTTGTACCGCTGATCCCGTGGTCCGCAGCAGGTGCTTACATGGCTTCCACCCTTGGCGTAGAGACTTTGGATTACCTTCCATGGGCAATCCTGTGCTACACCGGCTGGATTTTTGCAATCATCTGGGGCTTTACCGGATTTGGTATTGCCAAGCTCGATGATGAGAAGAAAAAGGAGAACTAAATACGATGTCCAGAGTGCTTTTGATTAAAAACGCGAATCTGTATGATCCGGATCCAAAAGGAATCCGTGATATCCTGATCGTAGATGAAAAAGTATTTTCTGTGGCAGAACACATCGATCCACCGGAACTTTCTGCTCCGGTGGAAGTTGTTTCTGCAGATGGAAAAATGGTAATTCCTGGTTATGTGGACCAGCATGTTCATGTGATTGGCGGGGGCGGCGCAAAGCTTCTGGTTACACGGCTTTCTTCCCTGCATGAGGAAGTGCGTGATGCTGTAAAGGCAGGGGTTCCGGTGGAAAAAGCCATCCGCATCTGCGGGGAGAACCCGGCCAGAGCCAACGGATTATTCCCGAAAAAGGGCTGCATCCGTCCGGGCAGCGACGCGGATCTTGTGATCCTGGATGAGGAATTTCTGGTAGATACGGTATTTGTCCGTGGACAGAAAATGGTGGAGTATGGAAAAGCACTGGTAAAAGGCACCTTTGAGACAGACTGACAGAAGCTTTGAAATAGAAAAGCGGAAAAGAAAGAGACAGGAGAATTGACATTATGATCAAGTTACTGAAAAACGCGAATGTGTACGCACCGGAGAAACTGGGAAAGAAAGATATCCTTATTGAGGGGGAAAAAATCCTTCTGATGCAGGATACTATTGAGGGATATGAGGGACTTCCGGGAGTGGAAACCTATGATCTGGAGGGAAAGACCGTTGTTCCGGCTTACATTGACATGCACGTGCATATCACAGGCGGCGGCGGAGAGCAGGGGCCGGCATCCCGTGTACCGGAATCCCAGCTCAGTGAATTCTTCAAAAATGGTATTACCACGGTAGTCGGACTTCTGGGAACCGATGGCGTAACCCGCAGTGTGGAAAATCTGGTCGCAAAAGCTCGCGCCCTGACCGAAGAGGGCATGACCGTGTACACTCTGACCAGTTCCTATGGTTACCCGCCGACCACCCTGACCGGAAGTGTAGAGCGCGATATCATCCTGGTTCCACCGATGATCGGTGTGAAGGTAGCGGTATCGGACCACAGAAGCTCCAACCCAGGCGGAGAAGAGCTGATCGCGCTGGCTACTGCAGCGCGCAGAGCCGGCTTACTCAGCAATACCCCTGGCCTGGTAACCATGCACATGGGTGACGGAGAGGGAAGACTGGATCCGATTTTCTATGTGCTGGATCATTCCGACGTTCCAGCCAAGAACCTGCTGCCGACCCACATCTTACGCAATCCTGGACTGATTGATGCCGGCGCGGATCTGGTGCGCCGTGGCGGCTACATTGACTGCACCGCCGGCGCCGATGATGTGGAGGTCGAATCCGATGCTCTGAAGCTCTATGAGCTGTTGCACCGCGAAGATGTGAGCCTGGATCATGTAACCATGTCCAGTGACGCGTTCGGAAGCCAGCCGCGCTTCAACGAAGAGGGCGAGTGCATTGGCCTGACCTACGCGTCCCCGAAGTATCTGCACCGTACCATCCAGATCCTGGTAAGAGAGGGCATGCCGCTGGAGGATGCCTTACAGCTTCTGACCAGCACTCCGGCCGTACTCCTTGGCAAAGAAGGAATCAAGGGCTGTGTAGCGGAAGGCGCAGACGCAGACCTTCTGGTACTGGATGAGAATCTCAACATCAACAGCCTGTTTGCCCGCGGCAAGGTCGCTGTGTGGGAGCAGGAAGTGAAGATGAAGGGCAGATTCGAGCAGTAAGGAAAAACATACAGGAGAAGGACTGTGATTGACTTATTGGTGGTGCTTCTGCTTATGGTGGTACCGGTACAGTTCCTGGTGTTATCATTGGTGCACTTCTGATGGGTGTTCTGAATCTTGGCATGAGTATCATGGGTATTGACCAGAATATCCAGAAGGTTGTTAAAGGTATGGTTCTTCTGGCAGCGGTTATCTTCGATGTTGTCAGCAAGAGAAAATCTTTTATCGTAAAATAATAATAGTCAGCGAATCAGGACAGCAGGTTTTCGGAGTGATCCGGAACCTGCTGTTTTTGGGTGTATATACTGTTGTTTTATGTGAGGTTATTTTGTCGGTTTTCGTGGTTTTATGGGGGATGTGCTTGTTTTTAGGAGAACGTTATATTATAATAAGGGCAAGTGACAGAAAATACGAAATTATGTTGTCGGGAGGCTGTAATGGGAAATACAGTAACGATCTGTTTTGCAAATAATAAGGGCGGCAGCGGAAAGTCCACCAGCTGTTCCAATGTGGGAGCGGCACTGGCCGGCATGGGTAAGAAGGTACTGATGGTAGACGGTGATATGCAGCTGAATCTTTCCCTTTCTTTTTTTTCGGAGGAAGAAGTGCTTGAGATGGCAGCAGGGGAAAAGAATCTCTACTATGCTATCGGTCATCAGTCGGATCTCAGCGATTTTATCGTGCATACGAAGTATGAGAATCTGGATCTGGTTCCGTCGTCTACGCTGATGAGCTCCGTGGAATATGAGCTTTTTACAAAATGGCAGAGAGAGTTTATCCTGCGGAAATGTCTGCAGAAGGTTAAAGATTCCGGAGTGTACGATTACATTCTCATTGATGCACCGCCTACTCTTGGCGGCTGGGTGATGAATATTTTATGTGCATCCGATTATGTTCTTGTTCCGGTAGAGGCAAGTCCGTGGGGTATGTTTGGTCTTGCAAATATGTTTGATTTCCTCAATGAAGTCAGGGAGATCGCTCCGGATTTAAAGGTTTTGGGAATCGTAGTAACCAAGGCAGATGCCAGAAAGAATTATTTCAAACAGACTATGGAAACACTGAAAGAAATGGAAGGAATCTATCTTTTCGAATCTTTTATCCGTGTAGACAGCTCCATCGAATGGTCCCAGGACAGCAGTGAACCAGTTGTGGAGTTCAAAAAAAGCAGCCGCAGCGCAAAAGAGTACATAGCATTGGCAGAGGAGGTAATGAATCGTGTCAGTAGGTAAAGCAAGCATCGCAAGAGCAGTAAATGCAGAAAAAGCATCCAAAACAGAAACAAAAACAGAGGTAAAAGAGGCTGAGGTTAAAGCAGCAGAGAAGCCGTCAGAGGTAAAAGCTGAAACAGCTGAAAAAGCGGCAGAAAAAACTACAGCAAAGAAAACAGCAGCCAAAGCTCCTGCAAAGAAGACCACAGCAAAGAAAGCAGCCGCAACAAAAACAACAGCAAAGAAAACCACTACCAGAAAAACAACAGCACGTAAAACCGCAGCAAAGAAAACAGCTGCAGCAGAAACAACAGGAACTGTAGCCCAGAACGTGATCAGCGGAGGAAACGCCGACGAACTCCAGGCCAAATTCCTCACCCCAAAGAAAGATGAGCCGGACAACAACCAGCCAGTAGGAATTAAAGACGAGCTTCCGGTTTATCTGCTGTAATCTTTGATTGAATTTTTTGAAAAGATAGTAATTGACAAATAAAAAGACTGCTATATATCTATATCACTATTGATAAGGTATACAGCAGCCTTTTATTTTGCCCTATAAAAATCTCAGTGGGACAGCGAAGCGCCTCCCTCGTATCTTTCTACATATTGTAATATGCAGCATACAATCCATTCTTCTCAAGCAGTTCAGCATGAGTGCCTCTTTCGGCGATACCCTCCTCCGTGATCACAATGATCTCATCCGCATCACGGATCGTAGAAAGCCGGTGCGCGATCGTAATGGTAGTACGATTTTTTGAAAGTTCCTCCAGACTCTTCTGAATCCAACGTTCGCTTTCGTTATCCAGAGCGCTGGTGGCCTCATCCAGGATCAGGATCGGAGGATTCTTAAGGAATACACGTGCAATGGAAATCCGCTGCTTCTGTCCGCCGGAAAGGCGTGTGCCACGTTCTCCGACATAAGTGTCGTATTTATCCGGAAGCTCCATGATAAAGTCATGGATACTCGCACATTTGGCGGCTTTGATGATCTCTTCATCGGAAGCTCCGGGCTTTCCGTAGGCAATATTATCCTTGATGGTTCCATCAAAAAGATAGACATCCTGCTGTACCATACCGATCTGGCTTCGAAGGCTCTTAAGAGTCAGCCCGCGGATATCCTTTCCGTCTACAGTAATGGAACCGCCGGTCACATCATAAAATCTGGGCAGGAGAGAGCAGATCGTGGTTTTTCCGCTTCCGGAAGGTCCCACCAGGGCAATGGATTTTCCTGCCGGGATATCAATAGAGATATCGGAAAGCACAGGAGTTTCATCATCGTTGTAATGAAAAGAAACATGGTCGTAACGCACATGTCCTTTCACGTCCGTAAGCTCCGCAGCGTTGTCTGCATCCCTGATCTCGGATTCTGTTTCCATCACATCCAGGAAACGGCGGAAACCGGAAAGACCCTTCTGCATCATTTCCACAAGTTCCACCAGGATCTGGATGGGGCTGATAAAGATTCCGATATACAGGGCATACATGGCAAGATCTGCAGTCTGCATTTCACCCTGAGCAATCAGATAGCCGCCGTAAACAAGAGTTACCAGGTACATCATGCCCTGGAAGAAAAGATTGGAACTCATGAAGCTTCCCATGCAGTGATAATTATCTCTTTTGGAAACAAGGAACGCTTCATTGCTTTTCTTAAATTTGACACGTTCGATGTCCTCGTTTGCGAAGGACTGCACCACGCGGATTCCGGAAAGCGTATCCTGAAGGCTGGCATTTACATCTCCGATCTTACGACGGTTTTCCATGAAGGTTTCCTGCATTTTTGCATTCTGGCGGAAGGAAAACACAAACATTACGATCACCAGGAGGATCAGCGGCAGTGCAAGCTTCTTGTTGATGAAGACCAGGAAGATAAAAGCACCGACGATCTTTACCAGAGAGATAAAAAGATTCTCAGGACCATGATGTGCAAACTCGGAAATGTCAAAAAGGTCACTGACCAGCTTGCTCATCATCTGACCGGAATTATTCCTGCTGTAATAGGAAAAAGACAGCTCCTGGTAATGGTCAAAAAGCTCCCGGCGCATATCACGTTCCATCTTTGCACCCATCATATGTCCCTGACAGGTTACATAATATTTGCAGAGACTCTGCACAATGTACATAACAAAAAGAGAAGCTGCAATCACAGGGAGGGCATGAAGAATAATATCCTTATCCTGTGTAAAGAGAGTTTTTGTCATAGTACGAAGAATCTGGGGATAAGCAAGATCTACCAGACTGATAACGGCTGCACAGATCAGGTCAATAAAAAAGACCGCTTTGTACGGGCCGTAGTAGTGGATGAATTTCTTGATGGTATTCATCGGAAAAGTACCTCCGTTTTTATGAAATGTATAGTGTTGTCTGAGCAAAAAATATTGCTGCCGGACATTCTATGTTCATCTTATCATAAGTGAGAATAAAGTCAAGATAAGTGAATTTCTGGCCTGTTTCGTTTCTGTATACTTTCTGAGAACAGGAACTATATGGCTGCTGTTCACAGGAAATATTCCGCAAGAGATTGTTGGCAACGGAGCGGATAGTGATATGAGGAGATATTTTTTGGAAAAAATCAAATTACTCCTTGACACAGAAGAACAAAACCCGTATAGTGTATTTCAGATTTGGTGTGTAACTGATAAGCAGGCATTAACCAGTCATAAATGTTATTATTTTTATTTGACGTTTATGGGGGTTGGTGTCTTTTTTTGTTGCCCACTTAAAAGATTCCCGCTCCAAAACGTCGAAAGAAAAGGAGAGAGAACATGAAAGACAAAATTTTCGGAGTTTTGCAGCGTGTGGGACGTTCCTTTATGCTCCCCATCGCAATCCTTCCTGTGGCAGGCCTGCTTCTTGGATTCGGCAGTTCCTTCACAAATGAAACGACCATTGCAACCTATGGACTTCAGAAGATTCTGGGAGACGGAACCATCTTAAATGCACTCCTAGTCATCATGAACAAAGTCGGAAGTGCGGTATTTGATAACCTGCCTTTGATCTTTGCAGTAGGTGTGGCCATCGGTATGGCAAAAAAAGAGAAAGAGGTAGCAGCTCTTTCCGCACTGATCGCTTACTTCGTTATGAACGTAGCCATCAACGGTATGCTGGTAGTAAATGACAAGATCACAGCAGACGGACAGATCGCAAAAAGCGTTCTGGAAGGTACTGTAACTTCTGTCTGCGGCATTCAGTCTTTGCAGATGGGTGTGTTTGGCGGTATTATCGTCGGCCTTGGTGTTGCGGCTCTGCACAACCGTTTTCATAAGATCGTGCTTCCAAACGCACTTTCCTTCTTCGGTGGTTCCAGATTTGTGCCCATCATTTCCACCATTGTATATATGTTTGTGGGAATCCTGATGTATTTCGTATGGCCGGCAGTCCAGAACGGTATTTATGCTCTGGGCGGTCTTGTAACAGGCAGCGGCTATGTCGGAACCCTGATCTTCGGTATTATCAAACGCGCGCTGATCCCATTCGGACTTCATCACGTATTTTATATGCCATTCTGGCAGACAGCCGTTGGCGGGACTATGGAGGTTGCAGGCCAGATGGTACAGGGCGGACAGAACATCTTTTTCGCCCAGCTTGCAGATTCCGCAAATGTAGCGCATTTCAGTGCTGATGCAACAAGATATTTTTCCGGAGAGTTCATTTTCATGATCTTCGGTCTTCCGGGAGCAGCTCTTGCCATGTACCGCTGTGCAAAGCCTGAGAAGAAAAAAGCAGCAGGCGGACTTCTTCTTTCCGCAGCCCTTGCATGTATGCTTACAGGAATCACAGAGCCACTGGAGTTCTCTTTCCTGTTTGTAGCTCCTGCATTGTTTGCGGTACAGGTTGTTCTTGCAGGTGCGGCTTATATGATCGCACATATGCTGAACATTGCAGTAGGACTTACCTTTTCCGGCGGTTTCCTTGATCTGTTCCTGTTCGGGATCCTTCAGGGAAATGCAAAGACAAGCTGGCTCAGGATTATCCCGGTAGGTATCATTTACTTTATTCTCTATTATGTGATCTTCACCTTCCTGATCAAAAAGTTCAACTTCAAGACTCCGGGACGTGAGGATGACGACACAGAAACAAAGCTTTACACAAAAGCAGATGTCAATGCGAGAAAAGAAGCCGGAAAAGCCGGTGAAGCAGCAGGAAGTACATCTGCAGACCCGGTAAGTGAAGTCATCACAGCCGGCCTTGGAGGAAAGAAAAACATCAGCGATGTGGACTGCTGTGCAACAAGACTCCGTATCACCGTCCATGATGCAGCAAGAGTCAACGACGACATTCTGAAAACAACAGGCTCCAGAGGAATCGTGAAAAAAGGCCAGGGCGTGCAGATCATCTACGGTCCCCAGGTAACTGTGATCAAATCCAAGCTGGAGGATTATCTGGAGACAGCGCCGAATGAATATTTTGAAGGTGCAAATGAGAAAGAAACAGACAATGCGGAAAATCAGGCTCAGTCTGATACAGAGTGTACAGCAGAAAGTACAGGTGAGGCTGCTCAGAACACAGCTCCGACATCCGAAGCCAACACGCAGCCGGAGAAAAAGATTCTCAGAACAGCGATTGTCTACAGCCCGGTAACCGGTATCGCTGCAGACCTTTCCACAGCGCCGGATGAAGGCTTTGCGGAAGGAATGATGGGAGAGGGTGCTGTAGTCACACCGAAGGACCCGGTGATCTGTGCTCCGGAAGACGGCGAGGTAGAGTTTATTTTTGACACAAAGCATGCCATCGGATTCCAGACAGATACAGATCTTCCTATACTCCTCCATATCGGCATTGACACTGTAAAGCTGGAAGGAAAAGGCTTCGAGATCCTGGTAGAGCAGGGACAGCATGTAAAAAAAGGCGAGCCGTTGATGAAGATTGACATCCCGTATCTTACAGAAAACGCTCCGTCCTTATGTTCTCCGATTCTTTGCACAGAGATCGAGGATAATCAGAGAGTACGCCTTCTTGCCAATGGAGAGATCAAGGCAGGAGAGCCGCTGTTCGCAGTAGAGACTGTGGAAGAATAGGGAATTTTTCAGCAATAATATAGAGGATTGGTTTTGTGAAAAGCGCGCCTAATGCCCGGGCGCGCTTTTCCTGTGGCAAAGAAAATAACTGTCTGTCAGAAGGACTTTACACAAAAGAAAGATTCTGTTACGATAAAGAAAATCAACAGCTGCAGACAAAAATGTCGACTGAAAATCCGGGGCAGACAGTGGTGGAATGTGGAAAAGCGGCAGGATATATAAAAATGGTGGGGAAAAAGATGTACAGAGTGAGCAAGGTATTGAACAATAACGGCATCATTGCCATAAATATGGAAGAAAACCAGGAATATGTACTTCTGGGAAAAGGTGTGGGATTTGGAAAGAAGGTCAGCCAGCGTTTTGAGGCTCCGGCAGACTGTACCATTTACAGGCTGGCTCAGGAGACAGAACGTGGCTCAGCAAAAGAACTGGCAAAGAGCGTAGCACCGGAATTTCTGGAGATTGCAGATGAAATATTGAGAGAAGCTGAGAAGACCTTTGGGGATACCATAGACAGAAGGATCCTGTTTCCCCTTGCTGATCATATTTCCTTTGCAGTGGGACGTATCCGGAATCATGAGCAGATCAGCAATCCCCTGACGGATGATATCAAGGTGCTTTTTTACAGTGAATTCAAGGTGGCGGAGGTATTGAAGAAGATCTTGAAGGAGCGGATGGATATTGAGATCGACGAGCATGAGGTGGGATATGTGGCACTTCATATTCACTCAGCACTTGGAGATGAAAAGGTGTCTGTTGCCATGCAGACAGCAAGAACGGTACGGGAATGTATCGCCATGATTGAGATGGCCACAGGAAGAAAGATCGATGTGATCTCCCTGTCCTACAACCGTATGATGAACCATATCAAATATATGGTAGCCCGTGTCTCCACAGGGGAGACACTGAAGCTGGATATGAATGAATATATAGAAGAAAAATATCCGGAATCCTACAGGATCGCAGAGGATGTCTGCGAGAGCCTGGGCAAAAGCCTTGGGAAAAAGCTGGACCCTATCGAGATCGGTTATCTTGCCATGCATATTGAGCGGACAGTAGAGCAATAAATATAAATGGCTGATCCGCCTCAGGGAT
Organism: Blautia sp. MSK20_18; assembly: GCF_020553125.1. Taxonomy (NCBI): domain Bacteria; kingdom Bacillati; phylum Bacillota; class Clostridia; order Lachnospirales; family Lachnospiraceae; genus Blautia; species Blautia sp. MSK20_18. Next base: position 67,532 of record NZ_JAJCGR010000014.1, on the reverse strand, counting down.
TTACACAATAAATTCAATGGCTTTTTTGACAGCAGTACTCATGGTAGTACTGCTGTTTGTGACTAGGCAGACTTCCCTCTGGGGGAGTGGCTCTTTAAGCTGAAGGGCAAAAATCTTCCCGTCATTGATCACTTCCCGGGCAAGGGGTTCCGGGTAAAAGCCGATTCCCAGATTATGGACGATCATGGGAAGGACCTGGTCTGTAGTTGCTGCCTCTATGTCAGGATGAAAAGAAACACGGTTTTCCATAAAGTAATTCATATACATTTCTCTGGTGCTGGTCCCTTCCGCAAGACCTACAAAGGGCAGATCCTGAAGCTCATGGATGCTGATAGGGGCAGTAGCCAGATCCTTATATTTGCTTCCGCATGCAAGGATCTCCCGGTAACGCAGGAGACTTTTTTTCTGTAAAGGCTTGCGGATGGAGATCGGAGTGGTGACAATAGCGAAATCCACCGCATAATTTTTCAGTGCCTGTACAGCCTGTGGAGTAGAATGGTTAAAGAGGCGCAGGCGAACATGGGGATATTGCTCGCGGAACAGCTCCAGCTTTTCCAGAAGGATCAGACGCAGGGCATTTTCGCTGGCGCCGATGGAAACCAGGCCATGCTCCAGCTCTCCGTTCTGGCGGATCTCCTCTTCGCCGATGGACAGCTGCTCAAAAGCCAGGGCAACGTGTTCATAAAGCTGGCGGCCTTCCGGTGTAAGTGCGATTCCCTTGTTGGAGCGGAGAAAGAGCGTACATTTCAGCTCCTGCTCCAGGTTGTTCATACAGCGGGTGATATTTGGCTGATTGTTGTGAAGAGCTCTTGCTGCCTTGGTAAAGCTCTTATACTGGGCTACATAATAAAAGATCCGGTAGTAGTCGTAAGTGATCATGTATTGTCTCCATCCTGTGATATGATTTTAATATGTTTACGATATTAATAATACTTTTTACATTTGCTTCTGAGCAAACTATAATACACCCGAGGAAAAAAATCAATGACAGGAGTGATTTAGAGTGGTTTCAGGAGGCAGAAAGCTGCAGAGCGCAGACCGGCAGATGTCAGAAGCTTTTATCACAAGTGTATTTCTGGCAATGTCCGGCGGATTTCAGGATGCCTACACATACTTTACAAGAGATGAGGTGTTTTCCAACGCCCAGACAGGCAACGTGGTTCTGATGAGCCAAAATTTTATGACAGGACAGTGGGGAGACGGTTTAAGGTATCTGTTTCCTATTTTAGCCTTTGCCATTGGTGTTGTAGCGGCGGAGCGGATCCAGAGTACCTTTAAATATGCAAAAAAACTTCACTGGAGGCAGATGATCCTGCTGATCGAGATCCTGATCCTTTTTGTTGTGGGATTTATGCCGGGAGAATTGGATATGCTGGCAACCGTACTGGTATCCTTTTCCTGCGCCATGCAGGTACAGACCTTCCGGAAGGTGGGCGGTTATTCCTATGCAAGCACTATGTGCATCGGAAATTTACGAAGCGGCACGGCGGCGTTGTCCGTGTATTGTCGTGAAAAACGTCCGGAACAGCTGAAGCAGGCTCTTTATTATTTCGGAATAATTTTCTTTTTTGCCATTGGAGCCGGTGGCGGAGGAAATCTGTCCATGAGGCTGGGGATCCCGGCAATCTGGGTATCGGATGTTTTGCTTCTGCTCAGCTTTATTCTGATGTTTTCCAGTAAACGTAAGAATTAGAAAGGGTGAGGACTTGTGGAAAACGACACATTATTTCCAAGAGAGGAAAAGGCGGAGCTTTTGTTCGAAAAGATTCTGAAGGATCCGGAGGCGTGCAGACGGCTGACAGAAACCTTCTATGAATCCATGGATGCGGATGCAGACATAGAATGCGGATATCTTCCTCCGGAAAAATTTGCTTATGCATTGCTGGACGCATATAAAAACCGTGATCTGACAGCTCTCCTTATGGCAATCTGCCAGAACAGTATGTTTGATCTTCTGCGAAATTCTTTTCTGGCACCGTTCAGGTTCAATGCAGATGGACAGGAGAATCCGGTATTTCTCACAGATGAAAAAGGAAATTTTCTGCGGGAAAAGGGAATCCATGTAAGTGACAGGGATTACGACCGATTTCGCAGGATATACAGGGAGAAGCAGGGCGTAAAGATGTATCTGGCGTATGGCTACCGGAAGCGCCATGCCTATGATGAAGATACCATGGAAGTAGAAGAGTACAAAATGGGCGAACATATCGGTGTGCTGCTGGTGTATGAGCTTCCGGACAGCGTAAAGGAAAAAGAAACGGAGGCACAGGCCTATGCGGCTGTATGGGATATCATGATGGCAATTCAGAAGAAGCTTCCAAGAGCTTTTGTGTATTATGGGCAGGATTCTGTGGAGGATGGTGGAAAACGTTATGACGGACTGGGCGTTTTTCTCCCCATCCATAAATTTGCGGACCGCCTGGAAAAAATGATCGGGATCGCTGATGAGATCGTAATGAAATAGAATGTACAAAAAAGGACTGCTTTTGTATTGCTCCGGTTATCAGAAGGATAGCTGATGACCGGAAGCTACAGAAAGCAGTCCTTTTTGTATGCCCATCAGGTGCAGTAGCGGAACATTTTGTCCGTAAGGATCCTGGCGAAAATAAGGCCCAGGGGAAGAGCAACGATGATCAGGATCGCAGCTGCAAACCAGGAGGCGGAAACATTCAGGGACATGATCCCCAGATTGTAGATCGCCCGGTAGAGATAAAGTCCGGGAACCATGATCACAATGGATGGTACGGTAATGGAAATCCTGGGATATCCCACTTTTGTTTTGAGGAGGGAGGCCAGAAGTCCGGCTGTCAGTGCTCCGAAAAAAGCCGCGGCAGCAGGTGGGAAACCGGCAAGATCAACAAGCTCCAGACGTAAAGTGTTGGACAGTGCGCCGATGAAGGCGGCAGCTGCGGCTAGACGGACAGGGCTGTTGAACATGACCGAAAAGCCGAATACCCCGCAGAAGCTTGCCAGAAGCCGGAACAGGATCCTCTGAGCTGCCGAAAGCTCCAGAGGCAGGAAATCCACAGGTTTCAGATGAAGAAGCAGTGCCATTAGCCAGGCAGAGACAGCAGCCACCATTACAACAATAATGGCGTAGGCCAGTCGTTCCAGACCGGAACGCATATCCAGCTTGGCAAGGTCGATCCCGCTTGTGATAAACGGAAAGCCCGGAATGATAAACAGCATGGAACAGATGTATCCGGCCTCATGCTGGACGGAAATGTGGAACAGAAGCTCTGCCAGTTTCAGGAAGCCTGCATATACAAGACAGGCAGAGGAAACAGAAACTGCAATGCACATAAACAGAGTAAAATGATGCTTGCCAAGCTTGCAGCGGATGGCGTTTCCGATGCCTGCGCCTGCAAAAGCCAGGATCATTTCCAGCGGGCCACCGCCCAGAAGAAAAGTAAATGCACCACAGGCCAGTGCAGAAGCCAGTCCCAAGGATGCAGGGGAATAAAGCCCGTGGATCCGCTCGATCTCATCTAACTGACTGTGCAGTGCTTCACCGCTCATATGGATACCCTCCGCAGGAAAATCACTGACAAAATGTTCCAGCCTGTTCAGTCTGGAAGTATTTACGCCGGTGGTAGTCAGACTAAGTGCATGGGAAAAACTGCTCTCACCGTCAAAGCAGGTGTAGCTTATAGACATCAGTCCGATATCTGCGGAACAGGTGATACCAAGTGCTTCTGACAATGTATTCATGGAACTCCGTACCCGCCAGGCACCGGTCCCACAGGAGAGAAGCATCATGCCTGTACGGCCGATCAGGGAAGCTTTTTCGGAAAGAGAAGCTTCGGTGATGGGCTGGCTGTTCCTGGCGCTTACGTAGTTGTGCCAGGGGATTTTCATATGATTACGTTTAACCGGAATATCTGACACAGAAATCACTTCTTTCTATATATTAAAATCATATAGTTGCTATTATAAATATATATAATAACTATAATCAGATATATTGTAGCCATTATTCTGAAAAAGTCAAGTATAGATGGAGTAAAATCTGACAGTACCAAAACGTCACTGTTAAAGATTTATCATTTTTTTGCGGAAAATGAATTTTTTTGGTTGCTTTTACGTACAATTTATGTATAATTGTGGATAGGGATGTTGGAATGACCAATTCCTATGGCAGGATGACAAAAACCTGCAGCAGTAGGTGGCTATCATAATTACTATTAAAGAAGAGAGGTAAATGTTAAGATGGCAAAAATCGATTTAACAAAGTATGGTATTACCGGAACAACTGAGATCGTGTACAATCCTTCCTACGAGACATTATTTGAGGAAGAGACCAAACCGGAGCTTGAAGGATTTGAGAAGGGTCAGGTCAGTGAGCTTGGTGCTGTCAATGTAATGACAGGTATCTACACAGGACGTTCTCCTAAAGACAAATATATCGTTATGGATGAGAACTCCAAGGACACAGTTTGGTGGACATCCGATGAGTACAAGAACGATAACCATCCGGCAACTCAGGAAGCATGGAATGCAGTTAAAGATCTTGCCAAGAAGGAGCTTTCCAACAAGAAACTTTTCGTAGTAGATGCATTCTGCGGAGCTAACAAAGACACACGTATGGCTATCCGTTTCATCGTTGAGGTTGCATGGCAGGCACACTTCGTAACAAACATGTTCATTCAGCCGACAGCTGAGGAGCTTGAGAACTTTGAGCCGGATTTCGTTGTTTACAACGCATCCAAGGCTAAAGTTGAGAACTACAAAGAGCTGGGTCTTAACTCTGAGACAGCTGTAATGTTCAACATTACAAGCCGTGAGCAGGTTATCGTTAATACATGGTACGGCGGAGAGATGAAGAAAGGTATGTTCTCCATGATGAACTACTATCTGCCGCTTAAGGGCATCGCTTCCATGCACTGCTCTGCAAACACAGACCTTAACGGAGAGAACACAGCAATCTTCTTCGGTCTTTCCGGAACAGGTAAAACAACACTTTCCACAGATCCTAAGCGTCTCCTGATCGGTGATGACGAGCACGGCTGGGATGACAACGGAGTATTCAACTTCGAGGGTGGATGCTACGCTAAGGTTATCAACCTTGACAAAGAGTCTGAGCCGGACATCTACAATGCGATCAAGAGAAACGCTCTTCTTGAGAACGTAACACTTGATAAAGATGGAAAGATCGACTTCGCTGACAAGAGCGTAACAGAGAACACACGTGTTTCCTACCCGATCAACCACATCGAGAACATCGTTCGCCCGGTATCTTCTGCACCGGCAGCGAAAGAAGTTATCTTCCTGTCCGCAGATGCATTCGGCGTACTTCCTCCAGTATCTATCCTGACACCGGAGCAGACACAGTACTACTTCCTTTCCGGATTCACAGCTAAACTTGCTGGTACAGAGCGTGGAATCACAGAGCCTACTCCTACATTCTCCGCTTGCTTCGGACAGGCATTTCTTGAGCTTCACCCGACAAAATATGCTGAGGAGCTCGTTAAGAAAATGGAGAAGAGCGGTGCGAAAGCATACCTCGTTAACACAGGATGGAACGGAACTGGAAAACGTATCTCCATCAAAGATACTCGTGGTATCATCGATGCTATCCTTGACGGATCTATTCTTAAAGCTCCGACAAAGAAGATCCCATTCTTCAACTTCGAGGTTCCGACAGAGCTTCCAGGCGTAGATCCTGCAATCCTTGACCCACGTGACACATATGCAGACGCTGCAGAGTGGGAGACAAAGGCTAAAGATCTTGCTGCAAGATTCGTTAAGAACTTTGTTAAATATGAAGGAAATGCTGCTGGTAAAGCACTCGTTGCTGCTGGCCCGCAGGCATAATCGATCATTCCAACTGAATACAGATCGTAGATTTGACCGGGAGTGGATTTATCCGCTCCCGGTTTTTTGACAAACAACTGAGGATCTATTATTTGATATAGAACTGTGCAGTGCGAAGCATGTTTCCAGACATGGAATAAACAGAAAGTTGAAGATATCTACCTGTAAAATAAAAAACTTTGGCTTGACTAACAGAGGGCATATGGTGTATCCTTTCTGAGAAGTTGAGCGGGAGACCCGTAAGACTGCAAAAATTCTCTTTGCACTGCATTACATTCGAACAGGATGCGAGATCAACAGTACAAACTGAGCAGGCGATGCTTTTCGGAATCGAAAATATTTATCGAAGGCATGGGGCCGGGCCGCAGGAAGCGGCAGCGGATATGGATTTAAACGTAATTGCAAAGAACCTGCATTCACGGAATATGAGGTGAAGCAGAATGTGACTTTGCTTTCAGACATATCTGCGGGACAGTGTATGTTTCGCAGGTATGTCTTTTTTACTGCAAAATATGGATGGAACAGAAGGTAGAAGCTGGGATATCCCTATACAGAAAAGAAAGAACACCGGCGGAAAATCGCACTGCAGCGAGTAGTGAAGGAACCGCCGGTTTTTTCACGGAAAATGTTGTGCCATAAGAAGAACCTGATCATATATTTAAAAGGAGATTCTGTTTATGGAACACACAGAAAACAAAACAATTATACATGATACAGAAAAAACAGCTTCATGGGAACAGCAGACAGCAATGAAGGTATCCGGGATCAGTATTCTGGTAAATCTTTTATTATCTGTATTTAAACTGATCGCAGGTATTGTGGCACATTCAGGAGCGATGATCTCGGATGCCATTCATTCTGCATCAGATGTGGGAAGCACCTTCATCGTAATTATCGGTGTCCGTCTTTCTACAAAGAAATCAGACAAAGAGCACCAGTACGGACATGAAAGAATGGAGTGTGTTTCTTCCATTGTCCTTGCAGGAATGCTGCTTGTCACTGGTCTCGGGATCGGAATTACCGGTGCCCGTGATATCGTAAAAAGCACATCCGGTGGAACCATTGCCATTCCGGGAACACTTGCACTGATTGCAGCAGCGGTATCCATTGTGGTAAAAGAGTGGATGTTCTGGTATACAAGAGGTGCAGCAAAGAAGATCAATTCAGGAGCCCTGATGGCAGATGCATGGCACCATCGTTCAGATGCACTTTCCTCTATCGGAGCGTTTGTCGGCATCTTCGGTGCAAGACTGGGATACCCGATCCTGGACCCGATCGCCAGTATCGTGATCTGCGTTATGATCGCCAAGGCATCAATCGACATTTTCAGGGATGCCATTGACAAGATGGTAGATCATTCCTGTGATGCAAAAACTGAGGAATCCATGAAGAGAGAGATCCTCAAGGTACCGGGCGTCAGAAGAGTAGACCTTCTTAAAACCCGTCTTTTCGGATCCAAGATGTATGTGGATATCGAGATCGCAGCAGATGGAAATATTTCCCTTTTTGATGCACATGATATTGCGGAAAATGTACATCATACGATCGAGAATAAATTCAAAGATGTAAAGCACTGTATGGTGCATGTAAATCCGATCAACGGATAAAAAAACAAGCTGCCGGAGCAACTGTGATCGTCATCCGGCGGCTTGTTTTTGTATAGAGAAACACCCGGTAGGGGAGCTACCGGGTGTTTCGAGGGGAGTATAAATAATTAAATAAGGGGTTATGTAAAAAAAATTTTTGAAGGGTAAATTCTTTTTACAAGAATGATTATAATATAAACTGGAAAAAAAAGCAATATGATTTTGGCGAATAATCTCCAAACTTTTTGGGATACTATTTCCTGTAATAAAAAGCGGCAGAAAGCTTCGGAAAGCCGTAAAATCAACTTCATCAGGAGGTAATTCAAATGGCGAAAAATTACGAAACAGACAGAAATGAGTCTAATTATGCAGGAAAAAATCACGGGGAAAGTGCTTCCAGAAACTGCGGAAAAAACAGCTCTAAGAACAGTTCGGGAAATTCTTCCAGGAACAGTTCCAAAAGCAGCTACGGAAACAAAATTTCCGATGAATATGATTCTGAGAAGGACAGATATTAAAGGATAAGAAAAGCGGGAAAAGTCAGAGATGGCTTTTCCCGCTTAAATACATATAAGGGAACATTCACCCGGAAGCTTCCATATAATATACCAAAAAGAGGAGATTTTTTCCATGTTTCAGATCGAAACTATCTCTGCAAAAATGCTGGATTATTATGTGGAGCGCAGCGACGCTGTTATCATAGATCTCCGGGATCCTGCCGCCTACAGAAGGGGACATGTCCGGAACGCGGTAAATATTCCATACAGAGAGCTGGAGGAATATCTTGAGAAAAAACAGGATCAGAAATATCTTTTTCCCAAAGATAAGCTGCTGATATTTTACTGCGACCGCGGCGGCGCCAGCATGCAGGCTGCCCGGAGCCTGGCAAGACAGGGCTGTCGTACCAGGTCCGTGATCGGTGGATTTGCAGCCTACAGAGGGAGAAATCTTGTGCGCGGATAAAAAAAGCGGATGATATCAAAATAGATTGCGAATGCATATCTGTAACAAATCTTGTATTTTAAAGGAAATCATGATAATGTAAAGAACAGAGATAAAAACCAATACAAATTACAAGGAGAAAAGCTTATGAAATATATGTTTGCGTCCGATGTACATGGTTCGGCATATTACTGCCGGAAAATGCTGGAAGCATATGACAAGGAGAAGGCGGAGAGACTGGTGCTTCTGGGAGATCTGCTTTATCACGGACCAAGAAATGACCTTCCGAAGGAATACGCACCAAAGGAAGTCATCCGCCTTTTAAATGAGAGAAAAAACCAGATCTATGCAGTACGCGGAAACTGTGAGGCAGAGGTGGATCAGATGGTCCTGGACTTCCCGGTTATGGCAGATTACTGTATCCTTGCCATTGAAGGAAAAACGATGTACGCCACACACGGTCATATCTATAATAAGGATAATCTTCCGCCGATGATGGACGGAGACATTCTGATCCACGGCCATACACATGTGCTGAAGGCAGAAAATATGGGGAATTATATCCTTCTGAACCCAGGTTCCGTATCCATTCCAAAGGAAGGTAACCCGCCGACCTATGCAATCCTTGAGAACGGAATTTTTACCATTAAAGATTTTGAAGGAAATACAGTACGGGAGATCACTTTATGAATCTGTGGGAATTAACGGCGCCCTGTCATTTTGGAACAGAGGCGGTGCTGAAGCGTGAAATACTGGATCTTGGCTATGAAGTGACCAGGGTGGAAGACGGAAGAGTAACCTTTGAGGCTGATGCCCAGGGTGTGGCAGACGCCAATCTGTTCCTTCGTACCACAGAACGTGTGCTTCTGAAAGTAGGCGAAGTAAAGGCTGAGACTTTTGATGAGCTTTTTGAAAAGACCAAGGCTCTCCCATGGGAGAATTACATACCGAAAAACGGTAAATTCTGGGTAGCCAAGGCAAACTCCATCAAAAGTAAGCTTTTTAGTCCATCTGATATCCAGTCCATTATGAAAAAAGCCATTGTAGAGCGTCTCAAAGGCATCTACGGGATTTCCTGGTTTCCGGAAGATGGTCCGGAATTTCCTATCCGTGTGGCCTTTATGAAAGACGTAGCTCTGATCGGAATCGACACTTCAGGAGTATCCCTCCATAAGAGAGGGTATCGCCAGATGACTGTCAAGGCACCTATCACCGAGACGCTTGCCAGTGCTCTTTTGATGCTCACTCCCTGGAAAAAGGACCGTATTCTTGTCGATCCGTTCTGCGGAAGCGGCACCTTTCCTATTGAGGCGGCAATGATGGCAGCGGATATGGCGCCGGGACTGAACCGTCATTTTCTGGCCGAGAGCTGGGAGCATCTGATCCCGAAGGAATGCTGGGAGGATGCAAGAGAAGAAGCCAGAGAACGTGTGAATCTTGATATTGAAACCGATATCCAGGGCTTTGATATCGATGCAGCTGCCATCAAGGCAGCACGCGCCAACGCAAAAATGGCAGGAGTGGACAGACTGATCCATTTCCAGCAGCGCCCGGTCAGTGAACTCCGCCATTCCAAACCCTTTGGTTTTATCGTGACAAATCCGCCATATGGTGAGCGGATCGAAGAAAAATCCAATCTCCCTGCACTGTACCGTGAGATCGGTGAAAGCTATAAGGGGCTGGATCGCTGGTCCATGTATCTGATCACTGCCTATGACAAGGCAGAGAATGACATCGGCCGAAAGGCAGATAAAAACCGTAAGATCTATAACGGAATGATGAAAACCTATTATTACCAGTTTCTTGGACCACGTCCGCCGAAGAAAGGAAGTATTAAAGAATGAAAAAGATCATTTTTGCTACCGGAAATGAGGATAAAATGAAGGAGATCCGAAGGATACTTGCGGATCCTTCTCTGGAGATCCTTTCCCTGAAGGATGCCGGGATCCATGCGGATATTGATGAAAATGGAAAAAGCTTTGAAGAAAATGCCATGATCAAGGCAGAAGCAATCAGTAAAATGACCGGCGAGATCGTTCTGGCAGATGATTCCGGTCTGGAGATCGACTATCTGAACAAAGAGCCGGGAATCTATTCCGCACGCTATATGGGTGAGGATACTTCTTATCATATTAAAAACGCAAACCTGATCCAGCGTCTGGAAGGTATACCCGATGAGAAACGTACTGCACGTTTTGTATGTGCTATTGCGGCAGCTTTCCCGGATGGCAGAAGAAAGACAGTCCGTGCTGCCATGGAAGGCCGCATCGGCTACGAGGAAAAAGGGGAGAATGGCTTTGGCTATGACCCGATCTTTTATCTTCCGGAATATGGATGTACTTCCGCAGAGCTTTCCATGGAAGAAAAGAACAGGATCAGCCATCGTGGAAAAGCTCTTTGCCTTATAAAGGAAGAGCTTGTATGAAGGTGCTGATCGTAAGCGATACTCACGGAAGAGATGAAAACCTGGAGATCGCGATAAATCGGGAGGCTCCTTTTGACAGGCTGGTACATTGTGGAGATGTGGAAGGCAGAGAATTTTATATCGAAGCCCTTGCAGAATGTCCCTGCAGTATTGTGTCCGGAAATAATGATTTTTTCTCGGATCTTCCGAGAGAAGATGTGATCGAGGTCGAGGGAAATAAGATCCTGGTAACTCACGGTCATTACTACGGTGTATCCATGGCCTTTGATCAGCTGGCAGAAGCTGCCCGCTCAAGGGGATGCAATGCGGCTTTTTTCGGACATATCCACGTACCGGTTGTTGAAAAGGAAGCAGGTGTGCTTCTAGTAAATCCCGGAAGTCTGGCTTTTCCCAGACAACGGGGACGCCGTCCAAGCTATGCAGTAATGGAGACAGATGGAAAGGGCGAAATGCACGTAGAGATCCGTTACCTCTGATTCCGGCAGAAAAAACAAATAAACTGTCATAATTGATAAAATTTGTGCCAATATTCAGCATATATTAGTCAAAAACGATTGCGAAAGTCAGCTATGTGCTATATAATGAACAAGTAGCTGTTTTCTAGTAATATAGAGCATTCTTTAGGGTACTGACCATGAATGGGTCTCGTTCCTGAGAATGCAGCAGAGCGGAATGAGAAGGTCCGCTTTACATAAATGAAGGGGGAAAATACGCATGACTGCGGTTATTATAGGAAGTATCGGCTTTTTATGCTGCTTCCTGTATGATCATAACAGTATCCGACTGAAAAAAAGCTTTCTCCACCCGTTTTTTAGCATAGGATGTTTCCTGATCGCAGTGTCAACAGGTCTGGTGATCCGGAACTGCTGGCCGCGGCGGGGAAGTTCTTTTTTTATTTCTGCTGTTTTTCTGGCAGCAGCGCTCCTGTTTCTGGGACTGTTGATCTATACATTGTTTTTTGCGCTGCCCTTTGATGAGACATATGTCAAAGAAAATCATGAAAGGCTGGCTTATACAGAGGGTGTTTATGCACTCTGCCGACATCCTGGCGTTCTGTGGTTCGCCGGATTTTATTTTTGCCTGGCCGGATTTCTGGGATCCGGGAAGGCGCTGGGGGCTTTTGTGGTCCTTATCGTGTGGAACATATTGTACATTTTTTACCAGGACAGGATCGTGTTTCCGGAAACATTCAGTAATTACGGAGCGTATCAGCAGACAACTCCCTTTCTGATCCCAGACCGAAACAGTACAGCTGCCTGCATAAAAACATGGCGAAAAGGGGGGAAAAGGCGGTGAGTCTTGGCGAAAAGCTTCGAAAACAGCAGTATGATGCTATCTGGAAAGAATATTGCGGATTTCTTGATCTGACAATGCAGGATTACATGAAGATCCAGAATCGTCTGATGGAAGAGCAGATCCAGCTCTGGTCAGACTGTGAACTGGGCAAAAGCATTCTGAAGGGCAGGAGACCGTCCGGGATCGACGAGTTCCGTCGGCTGGTACCTCTTACCACTTATGAGGATTATGCGGATATGCTCCTCCAGAAGAGAAGTGAAACTCTTCCGGGGAATCCGATCATCTGGATACAGACGACCTGGGAAGGCGGACGCCATCCGATAAAGGTAGCACCATACACAAGAAGTATGCTGGATACCTACAGGAACAATGTAGTTGCCTGCCTCATATTAGCTACAAGCCGTGAAAAGGGCAAATTTGATGTGGAGGAAACGGACAAGATCCTTTACGGACTGGCACCGTTGCCTTTTGCTACCGGCCTTTTTCCACTGGCGCTGAAAGAAGATATCGACATCCGTTTTCTTCCGGAAGTGGAAGATGCGGTAAATATGAGCTTTGGTGAGCGGAACAAAGAGGGCTTCAAGATGGCCATGAAACAGGACGTGGAATTTTTCTTCGGACTTGGAAGTGTGGCCTATGCAGTAAGCCAGAGCCTCACCGGAAGCGTATCATCAGGAAAAAGCAAAACCTCCTTTTCGGAACTTCTGCAGTATAAACCAAAGATGCTGAAAAGGATCCTGAATGCCAAAAAGATCTGTAAGAAGGAGAAACGGGAGCTTCTTCCGAAAGACCTTTTTCACCTGAAGGGATTTATGGTGGCAGGAACCGACAACCAGTGCTATAAGGATGATCTGGAGGAAATGTGGGGAGTTCGGCCCATGGAGCTTTTTGCAGGAACGGAACCTTCCATTATAGGAACCGAGACCTGGACCAGGAACGGAATGTACTTTTTCCCGGATACCTGCTTTTATGAATTTATCACCGAAAAGGATATGCTCCATAATTATGAGGATCCCACGTTCACTCCTCCGACCTATCTTATGGATGAGGTTGTTCCCGGGGAGAAATATGAGCTTGTGATCACTGTGTTGAAGGGCGGAGCCTTTGCCAGGTACCGTGTGGGAGATATGTATCGATGCGTGGGTCTTACCAACCAGGAGGATCGGACACAGATCCCAAGATTTGAGTACATAGACCGTGTTCCGTGGATCATTGATATCGCAGGCTTTACCAGGATTTCGGAAAATGGTATCAAAAGTGTGATCCAGCTGTCCGGGCAGCCGGTTACGGATTGGATCGCAGTGAAAGAATATAATGAGAAAAAACGCCCATATCTGCATCTTTATATAGAAGTAAAAAAAGAAGCGCTGATGTATCAGGCTATGAGCACGGATATTCTGAAAGAACTTCTGACCACGTATTTCAAATATATCGATCAGGATTACCGGGATCTGAAGAAAATCCTGGGAATGGATCCCCTTGTGGTGACCATCCTGCGCTGTGGTACCTTTCATCTGTATGAGTCCAGAAAAGGACGGAAACCACGGCATATGAGCACTCCTTATTATGAGGTGGCGGAACTTTTGAGACTGCAGGATGAGATCGGATTCGGGAATATGAGGAAGTAACTATGGAAAGCTATATATCATTTTCAATCATTTCAGTTTTTTTCTATACATTTATGATACTGACTCTTCTGGCTGGTAAGCGCAGCCGGATCATCAACAGTTTCATGTGTGTGCTGGGAGGAATGCTCTGCTGGACGTTGGGCTCTTTTCTGATGCGTATGGAGGCAGGACCCTCTTACATCCTGTGGTATTATGTGTCTCTGGCCGGAATCCTGTTTCTGCCATATTTTTACTATGTGTTCATCAGTGAATTCATGGGAGTGCGTATGGGCAGAAAAAGCAAGATCCCATTGCTTTTGATGCTGCTGCTTTTTGCAATCAACATCCCGGGCGGGATCATCCTGCGCTGGCCGGATCTGATCCGTAAAAACGGTGGTGCGCATTTTGTTTATAAGATCACACCCTGGTTCCTTCTGTTCTTTGTGGTGGCAGGAATCACCATTATCCAGATCTTTATCACCATGTACCGCGGATGCCGGAGACATCCCGGATACCGCAAACAGATCGAACCGATCCTTGTGGGGATACTGATCATTTTTGTGGGAAACCTTGCGCTGGCAGTGCCGGTATTTTCCGGATTCCCCATCGATATTGTCAGCGGTCTGATCAATGCTGTCCTGATGCTTTATGCACTGACCAGAAGACGGCTGTTCCAGATGCGCCGTCTTGCGTCAGATGGGGTTTGCTTTGGTGTGGGCGTGGTCCTGACGGTAGTACTGTTTATCAATCTTTCACCGTACCTGATGAGTTATATCCGAATGCTGCTCCCTGCAGCCAGTGAGTATCATGTGCTGATCTTTTCTTTCGTTTTTCTTATATCTGCATGGCTGGTCACAGTGCTGTGGAAATGTCTGATGAACAATGTTTTTATCAAAAAAGAGATCCAGCAGTCTCAGGAGCTGAAAGATTTTAGCCAGTCAGTATCCAGGACACTCCGGGTAGGAGAGATCCTGCGCAATACGGTAAATGTGTTGAAGGAAACTACCAATGCAGGACGGATCTATATTTGTCTGAGAGACAAAAAATCAGGGGAATATCAGGCTGTTTACAGCAACCGTCCGTTGAACGATCTGACCTTTTCACTGAAAGCGGATAATCCGGTGGTCACCTGGCTTACCAGAAATGAGGACTGTGTGGTGATCCGGGATTTTCGTTCTTCCACAGCCTACAAATCCATGTGGGAGTCGGAAAAACATATGTTTTCAGAGCTGGGTATCGAATACTGTGCAGGTCTTCGACAAAATGATGATCTGGCCGGGATCATTGCGATTTCCGGTGACGGACACAGGAATCTGAACCATAATGACCTTGCCATGCTGTCTTCGGTCAGCTCAGTAGCTTCCATTGCCATCAAAAATGCCAGACTTTATGAGGCGGCATGGACTGAGGCAAGGACCGATGAACTGACGGGCCTTCTGAACCGGAAATATTTTTATGAGATCCTGGATGAGGAATACGAAAAAAATAAAGAGGGTTCGCTTGCACTGATCCTGTTCAATATTGATGATTTCAAGCTGTACAATCAGCTGTACGGAAATCAGCAGGGAGATGTTGCACTTCGAAAGGTGGCAGATATCATCCAGGCAAGTGTGGGAGAACAGGGATATGTGGCACGTCACAGTGCCAAGGAATTTGCGGTCCTGATGCCAAATTACGATATTTTTTCCGCCAGAAATCTGGCAGAATCCATACAGAAGCAGATCCTGCATATGCGCAACGATTCTGCAGACTACAAGCTGAAGATCCTTACGGTAAGCGTGGGAATCAGTGCGGCGCCTTATGCGGCACGCTCAGCAAAGGAGCTCCTGGATAATGCGGACCTGGCAGTATATCATGTAAAGCGCAGCGGTAAAAATGGCATCGAGATTTTTGACACCATGCTGAAGGAAAGCCTGGATGAAGAAAATGCGGGTAAGAAATCCGATCATGAACATATTTATCAGTCCTATGAATCCACGATCTATGCGCTGACTGCAGCCATTGATACCAAAGATCATTATACCTTCGGACATTCCAACAATGTGGCTTATTACGCAACAAGTCTTGCGAAGGCGCTGAACTATACAACGGAAATGGTGGAGATCATCCGTCAGGCGGCGCTTCTTCATGATGTTGGAAAGATCGGGATCCCGGAGCATATCCTGAATAAAGAAGGCAAGCTTACGGATGAAGAGTATGAGATCATGAAAGGTCATGTGGAAGCGTCCATCGGGATCATCCGTCACCTTCCGTCGCTGGATTATGTTATCCCTGCGGTTATCGGTCATCACGAACGTTATGACGGAAACGGCTATCCAAGGAGGATCGCGGGAGAAGATATCCCGGCATCTGCAAGGATCCTCTGCATCGCAGATTCCTTTGATGCCATGACATCCAAACGTTGTTATAAAGAACTGATGCCAGTGGAAAAAGCTCTTCGGATCATAAGAGAAGAGGAAGGAAAACAGTTCGATCCGGATATGGCGGAGGTATTTATCCACATATTTCGGGAAGGAAAGATCCATCTGGCAGAACCGGCGGAGCTGAAACGGGAAGAAAAAGCATAAAGAATATTAAGATTACGGGTCTGACAAGCTATGTCAGACCCGTTTTTGTGAAGAATATGAAGAAAGCTTTATTTATCATCTCCAGTAAGGCGAAGTACATCCCGGATCTCATCCACATTCATATCCAGGATCACGGCAAGCTCATCAATGGTGAATTTGGTGGCGTCATCATCGTCTGTGAGTTCTTTAACCGCAGCCTCCAGGTTTTCTACCTTGGATACCAGATAGTCGTCACGGAATTTCTGTTGTGTCTGTTCCTCAATGGCATGAAGGATCCCACTGCGGATACGACCACGCATCCAGGTGTCGTTTTTCTCCTGTGGGGCAGTTTCTTTGAGAGACGCCAGAAGGGCCAGATTTGCCTCCTGAATGAGATCGGCCAGGTGGATTTCCTCACAGTTCAGTTCAGCGGCCATCTGGGCTGCCTGAGCCATGTAGAACTGTGTCAGTGCACCTTCGGCAGCAGTGTCACCCTTTGCAAAGGCATGAAAGAGGGACGCAAGATCATCCGGATCAAGTCCTTCCGGGGAAAAGCTTTCCATATAGTCACTGAGATAAGCCTGTTCTTCGGCAGTAAGAGCAGCACGGGTACCCGGAAGCTCGTCCTTGTCGCTGGATTCGGATGAAACAGCATCTGCTCTGGCAGCGCCGGCAGCTTCATCGGCGCCTTCGATGGTGATCCCCTTTAATTTGAGATACTGCAGGATCTTTACAAGCTGTGAAGTGCTCAGATCCGATTCATCGAAATGATCACGGATCTGCTGCTGGGAGAGCTGCTTATTGTTTTCCTCAGCGATGGCACAGATGTCATTAAGCTTCTGCTGAAATAATTTTATATCCATGTAAAAACATCTCCTTATTATTTGCTTTTTTTCTTGACTTTAATTATGGTTTCATGATACCATAAGCCAGTCGCAAATGACAAGAAAACCTTTAAATAGGCGGAAAAAACGTGAAAAAAAGTTTTTTTAAAAAAATTCAAAAAAGGTGTTGACATTTGTAGATTGCTATAATATAATATCACTTGTCGTCAGGCAGGAAACGAAAACGAAACACAAACGAAGACGACAACAACTTAATAAAAACCATAAGTAAATGGTACATCGGGGTGTGGCTCAGCTTGGCTAGAGCGCCTGGTTTGGGACCAGGAGGCCGCAGGTTCGAATCCTGTCACCCCGACTGCTGTAAACTTATTACCGCAAGCATGCGGGTGTAGTTCAATGGTAGAACACCAGCCTTCCAAGCTGGATACGTGGGTTCGATTCCCATCACCCGCTTCTCTGAGAAGAGAGCATGTGTCTGTAGCTCAGCTGGATAGAGCAACGGCCTTCTAAGCCGTGGGTCGGGGGTTCGAATCCCTTCAGGCACGTTGTGGTGGGTATAGCGCAGTTGGTTAGCGCGCCAGATTGTGGCTCTGGAGGCCCAGGGTTCGAATCCCTGTATCCACCCTTCGCCCATTGGGCTATCGCCAAGCGGTAAGGCACAGCACTTTGACTGCTGCATTCGCTGGTTCGAATCCAGCTAGCCCAGTCCTTTTTATGGGGTATTAGCTCAGTCGGTAGAGCACTTGACTTTTAATCAAGTTGTCCGGGGTTCGAATCCCCGATGCCTCATTAGCGGAAAGCATTTGCTTTCCGTTATTTTTTTATCATCAGACAGGATGAAAATATAATTGAATATGCGGATATGGCGGAATTGGCAGACGCGCTGGTTTTAGGTACCAGTGGGCAACCGTGCAGGTTCAAGTCCTGTTATCCGCAGTGCTTAAGAGGCTTTCTATAAATCTGATTTATGGAAAGTCTTTTAATTTTTAGAATTATATTCACAGAAAAATGCCACATATGCATAATGATATGTGGCATTTTGACTCTATCGAATTTCTTAAATGACGTTACAGTTTCTCCCCTTCATTCACTTCCTCAATAAACACCTTCCCTTCCGCCTGCTGTTCCACAAAATGAAATCGAAGTACAGCCTGAGGCCAGTTGAGTGTGATGATGGCTTTTTTGTCCCGTGTCTTTCCTGCGGCCTGGATCTGATCTACAAGGTCTGCGAGGACTTCACGGGTGAGATATCCGCCTCGCCAGTGGAAGGTGAATTCGCGGCCTTTTTTTGCGGCCTGGAGGGCACGTTTGTATACGTCTTCCAATTTGGTGAAGGATAGCTTTTTCTCACGGTAATAAAAGTGGTTTCCATCCGGGCAGGGAGGTGCCGGAGCGATCAGTGGTTCATGGTCACGGAAGATGTTTTTGTCATCCAGATTAAAATAATCGTAACGGATACTGGTTAAGCCGTCTTCGTTTTTGCCCAGAGTATTATCGAAGGTGGCATCCAGATGATAGTACTGTCCGTTGATCCGGACGATGTTCCAGGTATGACGGTATTTGATCCCTTTTTCCGGATTGTTCCCGCAGATGGCGATAATACACCATACACCAAGGGCATCACAGAGGACCTTTACGGATTTGGCGATTCCCTCGCAGACACCGACACCATGGCCCAGAGGCCCGATGATCTCGTGGGAATATGGCTTTTTCAGCTTGTCGTAGCGGATATTTTCGCAGATGAAGTCATGGACATATTTTTCCTTATCCCACTCGGAAAACTTCATGGCGGTGCGCACAAGCTTGTCTACGCGGGCTCCCAGGGCTTTCTGATGCTCCCGGATTTTATTTTTGTCGAAGATATATTCAGGGATCAGTATCAGATTTGGCGAGTTCTTGTAATAACGGTATTTAAACCCCACAGCCCAGAAAATCTCCGGGTGATCCAGACGAAGCTGGAAAAATACATCATAGAGCCAGTTTCCATCGGTGGTTGGTACCTGCGGGATCAGGAACTCGTCGGAAAGCTCCATAAGCCCGTGAAGCATTGCACGGTACACGTTTTGTTTATCTTTCGGCATTCTGCCGTAGTAATATTCTTCAGTTTGTTTCATATATAAAAATACGGAGACTCCTTTCCGGAAAAATAGATTTCAATCAAAGATTATAGCATAAAAAAACATGCAGGACTATCGTGAAAGATACAACCTGCATGTTTTTGTATTGAATAGTTACTGTTCACTGGTAATGTCCCGCGAGGTGTTTTTTGTGAGCGAAGGTCACAGAAAACCCGAGACATACCGCGCGAATTTATGCGATCAGCATAAATTCTGTGCATCGCGAAGCGTGTTACTGAGAACGGAGTGAACAGTAACATTGAATATTTTAGATTGAAAATAACTGTGAGCCTGGATCAGCCGTTATACAGCTGATAATACCGGCCCTTCTGTGCAAGCAGCTCCTCGTGGGAACCACGCTCGATGATGTGTCCCTGCTCCAGGACCATGATGCAGTCACTGTTGCGTACTGTGGAAAGTCTGTGGGCGATCACAAAGGTCGTCCTGCCTTCCATCAGCTTATCCATACCATCCTGTACAAGCTTTTCGGTACGGGTATCAATGGAGCTGGTGGCCTCGTCCAGGATCAGGACGGGCGGGTCTGCAACGGCTGCACGGGCAATGGAGAGAAGCTGTCGCTGGCCCTGACTTAAGTTTGCACCGTTTCCGCGGAGAAGGGTATTATAACCCTGCGGAAGCCTGCGGATGAAACCGTCGGCGTTAGCAAGCTTTGCTGCTGCGATAACCTCCTCATCTGTGGCATCCAGCTTTCCGTAGCGGATATTTTCCATAACGGTTGCTGTGAACAGGTTGGTATCCTGAAGAACGATGCCCATGGAGCGTCTGAGATCATCTTTTTTGATCTTGGTGATGTTGATGCCGTCATAACGGATCTTACCCTTCTGAATGTCGTAAAAACGGTTCAGAAGATTGGTAATGGTGGTTTTTCCGGCGCCGGTGGAGCCTACAAAAGCGATCTTCTGGCCTGGCTGTGCATACATGTTGATGTCATGGAGAACGATCTTGTTGGAATTATAACCAAAGTCTACATCCTCCAGGACCATATCACCCTTCAGCTCGATATAATCAGTGGTACCCTCAGCTTTGTGGAAATGCTTCCATGCCCAGCGGCCGGTACGTTTGTCGGATTCGGTAAGAACACCGTTTTCCTCTTTTGCATTGACGAGAGTAACGTAGCCTTCATCCACTTCCGGTTTTTCATCCAGAAGATCAAAGATACGTTTTGCACCTGCAAGAGCCATAACAATACTGTTGAACTGCTGGCTGACCTGGTTGATAGGCATGTTGAAGCTCTTATTGAAGGTCAGGAAGCTGGCAAGCCCGCCAAGTGTGAAGCTGCCGATGCCGTTGATAGCAAGGATACCGCCCACCATGGCGCAGATCACATAGCTGCCATTTCCAAGCTGTGCGACCACAGGCATCAGGATGTTGGCAAAACGGTTTGCATTGTCTGCGCTGGTGAAAAGCTGGTCGTTCAGTTCATCGAATTTCCGGATGCTTTCGTCCTCATGGCAGAAGACCTTGACAACCTTCTGACCCTCCATCATCTCTTCGATATAACCATTGACAATACCAAGGTTGGTCTGCTGCTCCAGGAAATATTTTCCGCTTAAGCCCGCAAGCTTCCGGCTGGCAGTCATCATAATGGCAACCATAAGCAGGGTAACTACAGTAAGCGGAACATTCAGGATCAGCATACTTACAAGAACACTGACGATGGTGATCACACTGGAAAGCAGCTGCGGAAAGCTCTGGCTGATCATCTGGCGCAGGGTATCAATGTCGTTGGTGTAGATGGACATGATATCGCCGTGTGCGTGAGTGTCAAAATATTTGATGGGAAGCGTTTCCATCGTTGCAAACATATCGTTTCGGAGGTTACGTAAGGTTCCCTGGGAAACATTGATCATGATACGGTTATAAGTATAGGTGGCAATAACACCAATGGCGTAAAAGCATGCCACACGTGCGATGGCTGCAGCCAGAGGCCCGAAATCCGGTGTATCTGCTGAGAGAAGCGGTGTGATATACTGGTCGATCAGGGTTTTCATGAACATAGTTCCCTGTACATTGGCAAGAACACTGACAAAAATGCAGATCACCACGATCACGATATGGATACTGTAGTTTTTAAAGATATAACGGGCAAGGCGTCCCAGAAGCTTTCCCGGCTGCTCCGGTGTTCCCATACCCCTTGGGCCAGGACCGCCCGGGCCTTTCATGTTCTGTTTTTTCAAGCCGGTTCACCTCCCTCGTCAAAATCACCGGCGCCGCCGGTCTGTGAATGAAATACTTCCTGATAAATGGCGTTAGTCTTAAGAAGCTCCTCGTGGGTACCAAAACCGTTGATCTCACCGTTATCCATAACGATGATCCGGTCCGCGTTCTGGATGCTGGAAACACGCTGTGCGATGATCAGCTTGGTGGTATCCGGGATCTCCTCGGCAAAGGCACGGCGGATCCTTGCGTCTGTGGCAGTATCTACCGCACTGGTGGAGTCATCCAGGATCAGTATCTTCGGCTTCTTCAGAAGAGCGCGGGCAATACAGAGACGTTGCTTCTGGCCTCCGGAAACATTGGAGCCGCCCTGTTCAATGAAGGTATTGTATTTGTCCGGCATTTTTTCGATGAAATCATCGGCACAGGCAAGCTGGCATGCGCGGCAGCATTCCTCCTCAGTGGCATTTTTGTCACCCCATCGGAGGTTTTCCAGAATGGTTCCTGAGAAGAGCACATTCTTCTGAAGAACAACGGAAACCTGATTTCTGAGAGATTCCAGATGGTATTTACGGACATCGATGCCTCCTACGGAAACAGAACCATCCGTTACGTCATAAAGACGGCTGATCAGGTTGACAAGGCTGGATTTTGCACTTCCGGTACCGCCGATGATCCCTATGGTCTCGCCGGAGCGGATCGAGAGATTGATATCCTTCAGAACGGGTTCCTGACTGTCTTTCTTATAGCTGAAATTTACATGATCGAAGACGATACTTCCGTCTGGGACATCTGTTACCGGATCCTCCGGATCTGTGATGTCAGCAGTATCATTGATGACTTCCGTAACACGCTCTGCGCTGGCAATACTCATTGTCACCATAACAAAAACCATGGAAAGCATCATAAGGCTCATGAGAATGTTCATGCAGTAGGTGAGAAGGCTCATAAGCTCACCGGTAGTAAGGGAGCTGCCTACGATCATTTTGGCGCCGAGCCAGCTGATCCCCAGGATACAGGCATAAACGGTAAACTGCATCAGGGGCATGTTCATGACAACGATCTTCTCAGCACTTAAGAACATTTCGTATACTTTGTTGCAGGCTTTCTGGAATTTGCTGATCTCGTAGTCTTCGCGGACATAGGCCTTGACAACGCGTACAGCGCCGATGTTTTCCTGGACACTTGCGTTCAGGTCGTCGTATTTACGGAATACGGCCTGGAAGTATACAGTGGCCTTCTGCATGATAAAGATCAGACAGCCTCCCAGGAAGATAACAGCGACAAGGTAGATGCTTGCAAGCTTTGCGTTGATAAGAAATGCCATGACCATGGCACAGATCAGACTGGCCGGTGCACGGGTACACATACGAAGGATCATCTGATAGGCGTTCTGCAGGTTGGTCACATCTGTGGTAAGACGGGTGATCAGGCCGGCAGTGCTGTATTTGTCGATGTTGGAAAAAGAAAAGGTCTGGATGTTGGTGTACATGGCTTTTCGGAGGTTTCTGGCAAAGCCTGTGGAGGCCAGTGCTCCGTATTTTCCTCCCATGACGCCGGACCAGAGTCCGCACAGGGCAAGAGCTACCATAACTGCACCCATCCGATAGATATGGCCGATATTTCCGGCTTCCACACCCTTATCAATGATGGAAGCCATGGCCAGGGGGATCAGAGTCTCAAAGAGAACTTCCAGGATCATGAAAAAAGGCGTGAGAAACGATGCCTTTTTAAACTCCCTGACCTGGGCCAGAAGGGTTTTGAGCATAAAAAATCTCCTTTCTTTACTGTTCAAAAGACAGCACTACTGGAAAGGATTCCGGGCTGCTATAGAACAGATATATTGTTCAGCTACTATTATCGGGGAAATTATTTTTAATGTCAAGATAAACATGTGCGAAATGCTTGACACAACATCCTTTAAGCGGTATATTAAAAGTTAATATTCGCCTGTAGAACAGGGAAAGAATGGGCTTCAGGTCCCTTTAGAGGGTCTATATAGAGTTAAATTTTTGCAGGGAGGATTTTATATGGAGATCAGACAGTCAGCGGAGGATTATCTTGAATCAATTCTGGTTTTATCCAAAAAAGGAGGAGGAGTTCGTTCCATTGATATTGCGACCAGACTTGGTGTTTCCAAGCCAAGCGTCAGTCACGCAATGAAGCTTCTTCGTGAGGATGGTTATATTGCTATGGACCGTTACGGTACCGTGACACTTCTGGAGAAGGGGGCGGAGATCGCCAATCAGATTTATGAGCGTCACATTGTTCTTGCCAGGATGCTGGAGGGACTTGGGGTTCCGGCAGAGATCGCAATGGAGGATGCCTGCAAGATGGAGCACGACATCAGCCAGGAGAGCTTTGAGAAGATCAAGGCACATTATAATAATTTCATTAAGAAGGAAGAAACAGCAGAATAAGAAACATGCAGACAGGCAGCCGGAAGGTAAAATACCAAACCGGCTGCCTGTTTTTTATTTATTTTCTTTTTCTTTTTCCGGCAGCTGGGCCAGGATGATGGATGCAAACATGATGACACATCCAAGGAGCTCTTTTATGGAAAGCTTCTGATCCAGGAGCACCCAGCCTGCAAGCACGGAGATGCAGGATTCAAGAGAAAGAATCAGAGAAGCAACGGTGGGATTCACATTTTTCTGGCCTACGACCTGCAGGGTGTAGGCAATACCGCAGGACATCACACCAGCATACAGGATCGGCAGCCAGGCAGTGAGAATGGAAGAAATCTGCGGATGTTCCAGAATAAGTGCCGGGATCATGGACAGGATCCCGCAGACAAGAAACTGGATACAGGAAAGCTTTACACCGTCTGCCTTCGGGGAAAAATAGTCAATCACCAGAATGTGCAGGGAAAAGAGAAAAGCACATACCAGCACCAGAATATCTCCGAGGCCAATGGAAAATCCGTCTGTGATGCAGAGAAGATAAAGTCCGACCAGTGCCATGACAACGGCTGCCCATATAAAGGGACTGCATTTCTTTTTCAGGAAAATTCCGATGATCGGGACGATGACAATGTAACAGGCGGTGATGAAGCCGGCTTTTCCTACTGTTGTGTACTGGATACCAAACTGCTGGAAGCTGCTGGCAGCAAAAAGAGCAAATCCGCAGGCAATGCCGCCCAGCCACAGGTCACGGCTGTTATATGGCGTGGGGGATACCGCTTTTTCTGAAGGTGTTGATGAGGATTCCGGTATTGCGGAGTCTGTGGCAGCAGAGGATTTATTTCCGGAACGGTTCAGGATAAAGAGCACCGGAACCAGGACAGCGGCGCCGATCAGGGAACGGACGCCGTTGAAGGTGAAGGGGCCAACATATTCCATGCCCACACTCTGGGCAACAAAGGCGATTCCCCAGATCGTTGCGGCCAGAAGCAGACAGAGAGAATTTTTCAGAGGCATTTTCTGTGAGTTCATGATAAAAAATCCTTTCGTTTATTAGGTATTATGTGATCAAAGCAGTATATAACAAAAGACCCCGGGGAACTTATATAGCTTCCCGGGGCATTCTTATGATCTGTCGGAACAATGTCCAACAAAATTAGTTCTGATTCTGGTTATTCTTAACTTCTGCAAGCTTCATGGCACGAACCTTCAGCGGCAGACCGAACAGAGTGATGAATCCGTCTGCATCATGATGATCATACATATCACCGGTTGTGAAGGAAGCAAGAGACTCATTGTAAAGGCTGTACGGAGAGGTTGTACCATTCTTGATGATGTTTCCTTTGTAAAGCTTGAATTTAACCTCACCGGTAACATATTTCTGAGTGGACTCAACAAATGCCTGGATAGCCTCACGGAGAGGTGTGTACCATTTTCCTTCGTAAACAACCTGTGCAAACTGGCTGCCAAGCTTTTTCTTGGCTTCCATTGTCTCACGGTCAAGGATCAGCTCCTCAAGCTGGTCATGTGCTGCCATCAGGATCGTTCCGCCAGGAGTTTCATAAACGCCACGGGATTTCATACCAACAACACGGTTCTCAACAATATCAACGATACCGATGCCGTTCTCACCGCCAAGCTTGTTCAGCTCTGTGATGATCTCGGAAACCTTCATTGCTTTTCCGTTGAGTGTTTTCGGAACACCCTGCTCGAATGTCATGGTGATCTCGGTTTCTTTATCCGGAGCCTTCTCCGGTGTTACACTTAATACAAGCATGTCATCATAGTTCGGAGCCTGGGATGGATCCTCAAGCTCAAGTCCCTCATGGCTGATGTGCCAGAGGTTTCTGTCACGGCTGTAGCTGTGGCTTGCATCAAATGGAAGAGTGATGCCATGAGCCTTACAGAACTCGATCTCATCTTCACGGGACTGCATGGTCCACAGATCGGTCATACGCCATGGAGCAATGATCTTGATGTCCGGAGCGAGAGCCTTGATGCCAAGCTCGAAACGGATCTGGTCATTTCCTTTACCGGTAGCACCGTGGCAGATAGCAACGGCACCCTCTTTACGTGCGATCTCAACCAGCTTCTTGGCAATGACCGGACGAGCCATGGAAGTTCCGAGAAGATAGGAATGCTCGTATACAGCACCAGCCTCTACACACGGCATGATGAAGTCATCGCAGAACTCATCGACGATATCCTCGATATATAATTTGGAAGCACCGGACATTTTTGCTCTCTCTTCAAGACCGTCCAGCTCGTTTCCCTGTCCGCAGTTTACACAGCAGCAAACAACGTCATAATCAAAGGTTTCTTTCAGCCACGGGATCAGGGCTGTGGTATCAAGACCACCGGAATACGCTAAAACAACTTTTTCTTTCATAATATATGTCCTCCTGGGATTTTTTTGATTTTGTATCGCTCCGGACATTTCCGGGACGGTGAATTTTTTTACGTTATCTGGAAAAAAATTATGCTGTTTTATAACTTTACCAGAGTGAATAAATATTCATGTACAACAAAACAAAATTTTCGGCTGTCCTGTCGACATGGCTTAATATACACCAGATTTTATAAATATGCAAGAGATAATTTGAAAAATATGAAAAAAAATTTGCATAAAAATACATCTAAAAGTAGGCGGTATTATAAGAAAATACAGGAAAAACAGAAAAGACCGTGAAAAATCAAAGAAAATGACTATTGCATAATATGCAGAGAAGATGTATAATCTATCCATTGATAAGATGGACATACGAGCTGGCAGTACAGACTGGTTTAAGATGTCCGTCTGACCTGTGCAGAAGGTTCAGATATCAGAAGACATAAAAAAGAGGCATAAATAAGAATAGCAAGCGCTTCTGCAGTGTGTATTAAGCCGTAGGAAAACGGCAGAGGAGGAATGTGAAAGATGATTAAAGCAGGAATTATCGGTGCGACAGGATACGCAGGAAATGAGATCGTAAGACTTCTTCTTGGACACAAGGACGTTGAGATCAAATGGTTCGGCTCCCGAAGCTACATAGATCAGCAGTATGCAGATATTTATCAGAATTTTTTCAGGCTGGTGGATGCCAAATGTATGGATGACAACATGGCTGCACTTGCAGATGAGGTGGATGTGATCTTTACCGCAACACCACAGGGCCTTTGTGCATCCCTTATTAATGAAGAAATCCTTTCCAAATGTAAGGTGATCGACTTAAGCGCAGATTTCCGTATTAAAGATGTGAAAAAATATGAGAAGTGGTACGGAATCGAGCATAAGGCTCCGCAGTTTATCGAGGAAGCTGTTTATGGCCTCTGCGAGATTAACCGTGAGGATATTAAGAATGCAAGGCTGATCGCCAACCCGGGATGCTATCCGACATGCTCCACACTGTCTATTTATCCGCTGTTAAAGGAAGGCCTCATTGATCCGAATACCATTATCATTGATGCCAAGTCCGGAACCTCCGGAGCAGGAAGAGGAGCCAAGGTTCCGAATCTCTACTGTGAGGTAAACGAGAGCATCAAAGCTTACGGTGTTGCCACACACAGACATACACCGGAAATCGAGGATCAGCTTGGATATGCATGCGGACAGGAAGTGATGATCAACTTTACCCCGCATCTTGTTCCGATGAACCGTGGAATCCTGGTAACAGCATATGCCTCCCTGACCAAGGATGTTACCTATGAGGAAGTAAAAGCAGCCTATGACAAATATTATAAAGACGAGTTCTTTGTACGTGTCCTGAACAAGGATGTATGCCCGCAGACAAGAAATGTAGAAGGCAGCAATTTTGTGGACGTGAACTTCAAGATCGATCCGAGAACAAAGAGAGTCATCATGATGGGCGCTATCGACAACCTGGTAAAGGGTGCAGCAGGACAGGCTGTTCAGAACATGAACCTGATGTTTGGATTTGACGAGAACGAAGGACTGAAACAGATTCCGATGTGTCCGTAAAACAGGCAGATCACAAATAAAATATGGGGGATGCCGAAGGACTTTAAACGAATGAACTGCGATATTCGATCCGGCATCACCATTGAGAGGAGATATATAATATGAAGATCATCGACGGCGGCGTTACAGCCGCAAAAGGTTTTAAGGCAGCGTCAACTGCAGCAGAGATCAAATATAAAGGCCGTACCGATATGGCCATGGTATTCAGTGAGGTTCCCTGTGTGGCTGCAGGAACCTTCACGACCAATGTGGTAAAAGCAGCTCCTGTAAGATGGGATCAGGACATTGTATACAACCACCCGGGTGCAAGAGCTGTGATCTGCAACAGCGGAATCGCCAACGCATGTACCGGCGAGGAAGGATTCGGCTATTGCAGGGAAACAGCCAAGGCAGCATCCGAAAGCCTTGGGATCCCGGAAGACAGCGTACTGGTAGCATCCACAGGTGTCATCGGAATGCAGCTTCCCATCGACCGTATCGCAAACGGAGTAAAAGCCATGGCACCGAAGCTTGAGGGAAGCCGCGAGGCAGGCCTTGAGGCAGCAAAAGCCATCATGACAACAGATACCGAGAAGAAAGAGGCAGCGGTAGAGATCGAGATCGGTGGAAAAACTGTAACGGTAGGCGGTATGTGCAAGGGCTCCGGAATGATCCACCCCAACATGTGCACGATGCTTGGATTTATCACCAGTGATGTGGATATCTCAAAGGAACTTCTTCAGGAAGCACTCAGCGAGGATATCAAGGACACCTACAACATGGTATCCGTTGACGGAGATACCTCCACAAACGACACCGTCCTCCTCCTTGCAAACGGCCAGGCCGGCAATCCGAAGATCACAGAGAAAAACACAGATTATGAAGAGTTCAAAAAGGCTCTTAACTACGTAAACACAACCCTTGCCAAAAAGATCGCAGGTGACGGAGAAGGCGCAACTGCACTCTTCGAGGTCAAGGTCATCGGCGCAGCCACCAAGGCAGAAGCCGTAACCTTAAGTAAATCCGTAGTAACCTCTTCCTTAACAAAGGCAGCCATCTACGGCCACGACGCAAACTGGGGAAGAATCCTCTGCGCCCTCGGCTACTCCGGCGTCCAGTTCGATCCGGAAAAGGTAGATCTCTACTTTGAGAGCAAAGCAGGAAAGATCAAGATCATTGAAAATGGAGTTTCTACAGGCTACAGCGAAGAGGAAGCAACTAAGATCCTCTCAGAAGAGGCAGTGACAGCCATCGCGGATATGAAGATGGGAGATGCATCCGCAACTGCGTGGGGATGCGACCTCACCTATGATTACATAAAGATCAATGCGGATTATCGTTCTTGATGTAAGAGCTTTGTAGAATGTTTTTTATGGTGGATTTTAGTTGTAGTTTTGTTTCAGTTTGTAAGCTGAGAAAACCCTTAGGGGGAGCGAGCTCAAAGTTGCGAAGCCCGCACGCTCCCCCTAAGAACCCCCTCCGTTGGGCACGCTTGGCTGTGGCATGTAGAACTTCAGTCGACGAAAACTGAGTGACGAACGTGAGAATCCGTAGTGCGGGAGCCCGGAAGTTGAGGCGTGTTGAGGTGTAGTCGACGAAGACTGAGTGACGAACGTGAGAACCCGCAGTGCGGGAGCCTGGAAGTTGAGGCGTGTAGAACTTCAGTTGATGAAAACTGAGTGACGAACGTGAGGAACCTCAGAGCGGGAGCCCGGAAGTTATGTCGGGTTAAACGTCAGTCGCCGAAGGCAGACTGACGAGCTATTCGCCTTCGGCGAAAGCGCGTCGGAGGCGGTTGCCTACAGCAGCCTGTCCGCAGCAAGCGCTTTGCCCGCAACGCGGGCAATAGCCCGTTCCCCGTGGCCGGAGGGGAGGAGCGCGAGGAGGGGAAACGGCCTTCGGAACTCCGAGTGCTTCCCCTCCTCGCAAATCCACAGCTGTCAGCTGAGACAAAATTATAATAAAAAAGAAATCCCTCCAACATACAACAACAAAACCTTTTTCAATCCATATCATTTTTCAAAAAAAGGAGACACCCACATGGTAAATCAGAAATATCTTGACAAAGCAGAGGTTCTCATAGAAGCCCTGCCATACATCCAGCGGTTCAACCGCAAGATCGTAGTCATCAAATACGGCGGAAGCGCCATGCTTGATGAAGAATTAAAGCGTAACGTCATCAAGGACGCAGTCCTTCTGAAATTAGTCGGTTTCAAACCGATCATTGTTCACGGCGGCGGCAAGGAAATCAGCCGCTGGGTCGGTAAAGTCGGCATGGAGCCGCATTTTGTAAACGGTCTCCGTGTAACGGACAAAGACACTATGGAGATCGCAGAGATGGTTCTTGCAAAAGTAAACAAGGAGCTTGTTACTCTGGTAGAATCTCTCGGCGTACAGGCTGTAGGTGTCAGCGGTAAGGACGGCGGTCTTCTCCAGTGCAAAAAGAAGCTTTCCAAAGGCGAAGACATCGGCTACGTAGGTGAGGTTACAAAGGTTAATCCGAAGATCCTTCATGACCTTCTGGAAAGAGATTTCCTTCCGATCGTATTCCCGATCGGCTTTGACGAAAATTTTGATTCCTACAATATCAATGCGGACGATGCAGCCTGCGCCATTGCAGAGGCAGTTGAGGCAGAGAAGCTTGCCTTCCTGTCCGATATTGAGGGCGTTTACAGGGATGCAGATGATCCCTCCACTCTGATCTCCGAGCTTCGTGTAGATGAGGCTGAGAATCTGATCTCAGATGGTACTGTGGGCGGCGGTATGATCCCGAAGCTGAAAAACTGTATCG
Organism: Blautia sp. MSK20_18; assembly: GCF_020553125.1. Classification (NCBI taxonomy): domain Bacteria; kingdom Bacillati; phylum Bacillota; class Clostridia; order Lachnospirales; family Lachnospiraceae; genus Blautia; species Blautia sp. MSK20_18. Next base: position 37,046 of record NZ_JAJCGR010000014.1, on the reverse strand, counting down.
ACGCTATCGAGCATGGTGTAAACAGAGTTCATATCCTGGATGGAAGGATCCCGCACAGCTTACTGCTTGAGATCTTTACAAACAAAGGTATTGGTACTGCAATTTTAAAAGATGATGGGGAGAAATATTACAATGAGCATGAATGAACAGATGGAAGAATCTGAAGCCAGTATTCTTCATACATATAACCGTTTTCCGGTAGTTTTTGAAAAAGGCGATGGTTGTTACCTCTATGATTCCGAAGGAAAGGAATATCTGGATTTTGCGGCAGGTATCGCAGTAAATGCCCTGGGCTATCATTATCCGGGCTATGACGAAGCACTGAAATCCCAGATCGACAAGCTGATGCATATTTCCAACATGTACTACAATGAGCCGATCATTGAGGCGGGTGCCAAACTTGTACAGGCAAGCCATATGGAAAAGGCCTTCTTCACAAACAGTGGTACAGAGGCCATTGAGGGTGCTCTGAAGGCTGCCAAGAAATATGCCTACGAAAGAGATGGCCATGCAGACCATGAGATCATTGCCATGAACCATTCCTTCCACGGCCGCAGCATCGGCGCTCTTTCCGTGACAGGCAATGCACATTACAGAGAACCCTTTGAGCCTCTGATGGGTGGGGTGAAATTTGCAGATTTCAATGATCTTGAGAGTGTAAAGGCTCAGATCACAGATAAGACCTGTGCCATCATCACCGAGACCGTACAGGGAGAAGGAGGTATTTATCCGGCTACAAAAGAGTTCCTGGAAGGCTTACGTAAGCTTTGTGATGAGAAGGATATCATTCTGATCCTGGACGAGATCCAGTGCGGTATGGGACGTACCGGACATTATTTTGCATGGCAGGCATATGGAGTACAGCCGGATATCATGACCTGTGCCAAAGCACTTGGCTGTGGAGTTCCGGTAGGTGCTTTTGTGCTGAACAAAAAAGCAGCTGCAGCCTCCCTGAAGCCAGGCGACCACGGAACCACTTACGGTGGAAATCCCTTCGTATGTGCAGCCGTCAGCAAGGTATTTGACATTTTTGAAAAAGATCAGATCCTTTCCCATGTGCAGGGACTTACTCCGTATTTTGAGGAGAAGCTGGACGAACTGGTTGCAAAGCATGACTGTGCAGAAACAAGAAGAGGCAAAGGCTTCATGCAGGGTATCGTGATCAAGGGACGTCCGGTAGGAGACGTGGTGAAAAAAGCTCTTGCAAAGGGTCTTCTGGTGATCTCAGCAGGAAGTGATGTTCTCCGCCTTGTTCCTCCTCTTGTGATCACAAAAGAGGATATCGACAAGATGGCAGAGATCCTTGACGAGTGTATGGAATAATAAAAAAATAACAGATACAAAAGCAGCAGTATTTTCCGGAATGGGCAGTGTGCCGATAGAGAATACGGCTGCTTTTTTGTCAGAGAGACAATGTATATAAATTATATAACAGATATAGAAAACAGTATCCGAAAATCTGGTCGTGTGTTTGAAAACAAACAAAAACTGCTATGATACACCGACAAAATGCACAAAAAAGAGAGAGGGTTCGAGTATAAATTGCACATCTACACAGTTGATTTTAGAACGCCATATGTTATAATTTCACTGGTAAAAAAATTTATGTGAGGGGTGAAAATTTTGAAAAAATTATTAACCGTCATGTGTACTTTTCTGACAGTATTTCTGGCATGTCCTGTGGGTGTATGGGCAGCCGGAAACGGTGGGACAGGATCTGGTGTGCCGGTGTGGCTTTGTATCCCTTTTGCGGGCCTTCTTCTGTGTGTTGCAGTGATGCCGCTGGTAAAGGGTGAGTGGTGGGAGTCACATCAGCCCGTTGTGGTTGCATTCTGGATCGTTCTTATGATCATTCCGTTTGCAGTTGTTTACGGTGCCGGAAAAACTGCGGAAACAGTACTTGAGTGCGTGATCAATGACTATCTTACATTTATCATCCTGTTATTCGGACTGTTCTGTGTATCCGGTAACATTACAGTTGAGGGTGATTTTGCGGGCTCACCAAGAGTAAATGTAGGACTTCTTGCACTGGGAACCCTGCTTTCCAGCTGTATCGGAACTACCGGAGCCAGCATGCTGATGGTCCGTCCGGTGATCAAAATGAATTCCTGGAGAAAGAGAAAGGGTCATATTATGATTTTTTTCATCTTTATGGTATCCAACATGGGTGGCTGCCTGACACCGATCGGTGATCCGCCGCTTCTGATGGGCTTCATGCGAGGAGTTCCGTTTTTCTGGAGCCTGCATCTTTTTCCGGTACTGATCTTTAATATGGTGATCCTTCTGTTTGTGTTCTATCATCTGGATATGCGCTCTTACAAGAAGGATATCTCAGAGGGACGTAAACCGGATATCAGCAAACCGGGTACCGAGTTTAAGATCGAGGGTCTTCATAATATCATCTTTCTTGTGATGATCGTTGTGGGTGTTATCTTAAGCGGAATGCTTCCCGGTATGCCTGCATTCCAGGATGCGGCCGGAAATGTAAAGGGGATTCATATTTTCGGTGAGGTTACTTTAAGCTTCCCGTCGATCATTGAGATCGTCCTGATCCTGGCAGCTGCATTTCTGTCCTTTAAAACAACGGATAAAAGGATCCGTGTGCGGAACCATTTTACCTGGGGTGCGATCAAGGAGGTTGCAGTACTTTTCATCGGTATTTTTATCACCATGCAGCCGGCCCTGATGCTTCTGAAAGCAGTAGGACCGAAGCTCGGTATCACCGAGCCGTACCAGATGTTCTGGGCGACCGGAGCTTTGTCCAGCTTCCTGGATAATACACCGACCTATCTGGTATTTCTGACAACAGCGGGAACTCTCGGATTTACAAACGGAATCGCAACAACGCTGGGAACGGTTCCTGTAAAGCTTCTTTCTGCGATTTCCTGCGGTGCTGTATTTATGGGCGCCAATACATATATCGGCAATGCTCCGAACTTTATGGTCAAGACACTTTCTGACGAAAATGGTATCAACATGCCGTCCTTCTTCGGATATATGGCATGGTCCATTTGTTTCCTGGTACCGGTGTTCATCATCGATATGCTGGTATTCTTTTTATAAGGGAGGAGGATCAATATGCAGGATAATAACATTCGAGAGAAATGCAGAGAGCTTGCCACCAGACTTTATGAACTGGATGGCGAGGTTTATGAAAGCGTAGGATCTTCCCTTGGACGTACCTTCACCGGTGACAGAGAAGGCACTATCCGGAACTTAAGTGCTCTGATGTATACCAAACCGGACGGACATCTTCTTCGAAGCGAGATGGCACTGATCAGCAACATGGCCAGGACCATCAAGGATAAAGAAGAAAAAAGCCGTCTCATGAAGAAATATGATGAGATCTTTCAGGAGATCCTGACGCTGCCGGAGACTTTTGTTGCTACGGATATCATGGATAAGGAACGTGTGGCGCTGAATCATATGATCAAGCGCAGGGAAAAAATCTCTGAGAATGACCATCTGGTCATCTGCATCAGCCGTACACAGGGAAGTGCCGGTAATGATATCGGTTTCGGACTGGCAGACAAGCTTCGGATCAACTATTATGATGTGGAGATCTTTGATCAGGTATTAAGGCGCCTTGAGGCGGAAAAGGGCGCGGTCAACGATGCGGAATATTTTGCGGATTTCAATAAATATGAGAAGAAGCATAAATTTGATCCCAAGGGCTGGTTCCGGGAATTCAACCGTTACCATGGTCTTCCGAAACAGGATGCGGTATTCTTTAACATGAGTGACCTGATCTGCGATCTGGCCTCAAAAGAGGACTGCATCATTATGGGAAGGTGTGCGGATGCGATCCTCAAGAACAACCACATTCCGCATATCAGTCTGTTTATCACAGCTCCTTTTGCTATCCGTGTGCAGCATGTTATGGATGTACGGAAGATGAATATGAAGCAGGCCGTCCGTTTCCTGAAGAAGATGGACAGCCAGCACAGACGGTATTACAATTTTTACGGCGGAGCTCAGTGGGGCAAGCCGGATAACTACGATCTTTGTATCAACAGTGCAAGCTACGGAATCAATGAAACGGAGAATCTGATCCTGAAGCTTTTGAATGATCAGATCCACTAAGAGATAAAAATATGAGCAGCACGGAAGAAAGAAAAAGTTCCGGAAGGGGTTTTTAGCTTAACAGGCTGCAAACAGAAAAAGAATCAGAACAGAGTTCCTGCATTCTGAGGTAACCTTCTGCCAGACAGAAATACCTCAGAATGCAGGAACTTTTTTTATATGTTGTTTATAAAAACTTAATCTTGATTAACTTTTTTCATTTAGGGGATTGACATTCGAAAAAACTTAGTATAAACTAACCTATGAGTTAGGGCTGACTAATTAGACTGAGTTAATTAATAGAAAGAAACGGAGGGATTCCATGCAGCCGATTTTATTTTTACAGTCAGGTGATACTGGCACGATCAAGCGTATTTCCGGAGCGGAGGATACAAGAAGATTTCTTGCAGGCCTTGGTTTTGTTGAGAATGCGGAAGTGACAGTTATTTCTCAGTTTGACGGCAATCTGATCGTAAATGTCAAGGATTCCAGAGTAGCAGTCAATAAGGAAATGGCCAGACACATTATGGTGTGACCGGACTGTGCGGCAGTGACCGGTAGTGGATTTGCCCCAAACTGCGGAAGGCGCAGTTGAGGATAGATTAGGAATTGGAATATGAACAGGGAGGAAAAGAGAAATGACTTTACGTGATGCAGCAGTAGGTTCTACAGTAGTTGTTTCCAAGATCACCGGCGACCCGGCTTACAAGCGCCGTATCATGGATATGGGAATCACAAAAGGCAGCGAGGTTTATATCCGAAAGGTAGCTCCTCTTGGAGATCCGGTTGAGATCACCATCAGAGGTTATGAGCTTTCCCTGCGTAAGCATGACGCAGCATGTGTGGAAGTAAAGTAAATAAGCTTCGAAAAATGACAGAGCGTCAGGCTCTGACCTGAAAAAAGGAGGATGCAAAATGTCTGTAACAATAGCTCTTGCCGGAAACCCGAACTGTGGTAAGACTACAATGTTCAATGCTCTTACAGGCGCAAACCAGTACGTTGGTAACTGGCCAGGTGTTACTGTAGAGAAAAAAGAGGGTAAGCTGAAAAACCAGAAGGATGTAACGGTAACAGACCTTCCGGGTATCTATTCACTTTCCCCGTATACACTTGAGGAGGTTGTCAGCCGTGATTACCTTCTGAAAGAGAAACCGGATGTGATCATCGATCTTGTGGATGCAACAAACATCGAGAGAAACCTGTATCTTGCAACCCAGCTTCTTGAGATCGGTATCCCGGTTGTTATCGCTCTTAATATGGTGGATCTTCTGAAAAAGAACAACATCCATATCAATGTAAAAGGCTTAAGCGCCGCGCTTGGATGCCCGATCGTTGAGACCTCTGCTCTTAAAGGAACAGGCCTTAAAGAGGTTGTTGATGAGGCGATCAAATGTGCGAACCAGCACAGAGTACCATCGAAGCAGATGGAATTTCCGAAAGCAGTAGAAAAAGCTGTAAATGAGATCGAGGGATTTGTTCCTGCAAACATCGCTGAGGAGAACAAGAGATGGTATGCAGTAAAGCTTCTTGAGAGAGACAGCAAGGTAAAAGAAGGTCTGAACCTTCCGGCTTCTGCACAGTCCAGAATCGAGGAGATTGCTTCTGAGCTTGAGAAGGCAGAGGATGATGATACAGAGAGTATCGTAACGGATGGAAGATATCAGTACATCCAGAAGGTTGTTTCTGCAAACGTTAAGAGAAGCGGAAATAAGATGACAGTTTCCGATAAGATCGACCGTATCGTAACAAACCGTATTCTCGGTCTTCCGATCTTTATCCTTACCATGTTTATCGTTTATTATGTATCGGTAACAACAGTTGGTACCATGGTAACAGACTGGACAAACGACAGCTTTGTGGGAACCATCCAGAGTGTTGTATCGGATGGACTCGGCAATGCCGGTGTTGCTGACTGGCTGGTAAGCCTTGTATCAGATGGTATCATCGGTGGTCTTGGTGCAGTGCTTGGATTCGTTCCGCAGATGGCGATCCTGTTCCTGTTCCTTTCCATCCTTGAGGATTGCGGTTACATGGTTCGTATCGCGTTCGTCATGGACCGTGTATTCCGTCATTTCGGACTTTCCGGAAAGAGCTTTATCCCGCTTCTTATCTCCTCCGGCTGTGGAATCCCTGGAATCATGGCTTCCAAAACGATCGAGGCAGATAATGACCGTCGTCTGACGATCATGACAGCAACATTTATCCCATGTGGTGCCAAGCTTCCTGTTATCGCCCTTATGGGTGGTATCATGACCGCTTATGCAACCGGTGACTATGTAGCTGCTGGTTTCATCACACCACTGATGTACTTCATCGGTGTTGTAGCAGTTCTTGTAGCTGCGATCATCCTGAAGAAAACAAAACCTTTCTCCGGTAAACCTGCTCCGTTCGTAATGGAGCTTCCACAGTATCACATTCCGTCTGTAAAGACAGTTCTGCTTCATGTTTGGGAGAGACTGAAAGGCTTCATCATCAAAGCCGGTACCATTCTTTTCCTTGCAACCGTTATCATGTGGATCCTTTCCAGTATCGGAAATACAGGAAGCGGAATCGGATTTGTTGAGGACAGCAATGACAGTATCATGGCTATCCTTGGCGGTATCCTTGCTCCGATCTTTGCTCCTCTTGGATTTGGCAAATGGCAGCCGGTTGCAGCCTCCATCTCCGGATTCTCCGCAAAAGAGTCCATCGTAAGTACAATGGGTGTTCTTGCAAACGTAGCTGGTGATGATGCAGAGGATACCATGATCGTTGGTGCAGCGATCAAAGCATGGTTCCCGACAGCAGTAGCAGCATTTTCTTTCCTGCTGTTCAACCTGCTTGATTCTCCGTGCCTTGCAGCTATTTCTACAATGGCACATGAGATGCAGTCCAGAAAATGGTTCTGGTTTGCAATTTTCTTCCAGAACATTTTTGCTTATGTTGTAACACTTTGTGTATACCAGATCGGTCTTGTTGTCACAGGTGCCGGTTCCTTCGGAATTGGAACGATCGTAGCGCTGATCCTTGTAGCGATCCTGCTCTTCCTTCTGTTCAGACCAGATCCGTACAAGAACCAGAACGACGTTACAAAGAGATCTGTACAGGCAGCAGAGTAATTGAAAACCGGTCATACAGTAACGATCCGGTACATATGATAGCTTTGAAATGATGCTGTAAGAACAGCTGAAATGATAAGAAATGCAGGAGACCGGGGATGTAAATACCTGGTCTTCTGTGCTATAATAAGCCTGAAGAAATATGGAAGTTTTTTTACAAAAGTATTCATCAGAGGCTGGCAGCAGTTCACAGGCTGTACAGCGAAAGAAAGGGTGACAGATATGAGTATGATAGCGGATATTATTGTACTGGCACTGGTGATCGCATATGGCGTATTTGTGGTCAGTTATCTCTATTCAAGAAAGAAACAGGGGCTCAGCTGTGTCGGCTGTGCCGGTAACACACGTACAGGTGGCTGTGGCGGCAGCTGCTCCGGTCATTGTTCCGGCTGCTCCGGCTGCAGTGGAATGCATAAGTAACCAGGAGGGAAAGAAATCATGGCAAATACAATTGTTGTCATCGTTGTTATCATCATTATGCTGTTTGCCGGAAAAGGCGCATATAAACATCTGAAGGGCGAAGGCGCCTGCTGCGGAGGCGGCAGCAAGCCGGAGATCCCGAAGAAGAGGCTGGATGGAACCAAGCTGGGTGAGAAAACCATGAAGATCACAGGCATGCACTGTGAGAACTGTGTGGCCAGCGTCACAAGAGCGATCAACCGCATTGACGGTGCGGCAGCAAAAGTAAGCCTGAAAAAAGGTGAGGCAGTGGTTTCCTACGACAGAGAGATCTCCAACGAAGAGCTTAAGAAGGTAGTGGAAGACAGAGGATATCACGTAGTTTCTATCCAGTAAAGCTTTATCATAAGAATAACTTTGCCGCGGCTTCTGAGCCGGCAGATCAGAGAAGAGACTTCTCGGCGAAATGCTTAAAAATATTTCGCCTTGGGGTCTTTTTTTTGTATAAAAAGTCAGAGTTGCAATTGACTCACTAATGTACACCATTGTATAATAAAAATAGAAAAATTCAGACGGAACGAAATATTTTCTTTCTATCCGGATGAGGCATTAAAACAAAATACAGCAGGAAACAGACTTTGACGGCAAGGAATATCCGAGCAGGAATCGTTGTTCATCCGGCACAGCTTAACCGAATCAGCTGCGAAGCAGTTATTCGGTTATGAACAAGCAGCAAATGCGGATCGCGAATATCCGCTTGACTTTGTTTTGTGAGCGGAATACGGGACTCTTTCACCTTGTACGTGAAAGAGCTTTTTTTATGAAAAATATCTGCGGGAGCGGACAGAATGAATTAGGGAGGATTTTATGCTGAAGGTAGCAGTATACGGAAAGGGCGGTATCGGAAAGTCTACAGTGACGTCCAACCTGGCGGCGGCTTTTGCAGCCATGGGGAAGAGAGTGATCCAGATCGGTTGTGATCCCAAGGCGGATTCCACCATCAATCTTCTTGGGGGAGAACCTCTGCGGCCGGTAATGAATTATATGCGGGAAGAGGATGAGGAGCCGGAAAAGCTGGAGGATATTTCAAAGGAGGGCTTTGGTGGAGTCCTCTGCATTGAGACCGGCGGCCCCACGCCGGGACTTGGCTGTGCAGGCAGAGGTATCATCGCAACCTTTCAGCTTCTGGAGGATCTGAAGCTTTTTGAGACCTGGAAGCCGGATGTAGTGCTTTACGATGTTCTTGGAGATGTAGTATGCGGCGGTTTTGCGGCACCGATCCGGGAGGGCTATGCGGAAAAAGTACTCATTGTCACATCCGGAGAGAAAATGGCACTCTATGCAGCCAATAATATTTCCAGTGCTGTGCGGAATTTTGAGGATCGAAGCTATGCGAGAATCTTCGGAATCGTGCTGAATCACAGGAATGTGGAGAATGAAACGGAAAAAGTAAATGCTTTTGCAAAAAAAAATAATATCCCGGTCGTGGGTGAGATCCCGAGAAGTGACGAGATCATCCGATGGGAGGATCAGGGCAAAACGGTGATCGAGGGAGATGAGAATTCTGAGATCAGTGAGAAATTTTTTGCACTGGCGAGGAAGCTATTGGAAAGTGAAGAAGCGGAGAAGGAGGATATATGAAAAAGGAAGCATATTTTGCAACTGCAGAAGAACTGGCCCGGGGCGGGCTGGAAGCGATCCCTCCGCAGATGATCTCCGGGAAGCATCTGATCTACAGCTCTCCGGCAACTCTGGCATTTAACTCTCCGGGAGCGGAGGGCTTTGGCGTAAAGCGGGCCGGGCTTGCAGTGCCGGATTCCATTATGCTGATCGTGGCACCGGGATGCTGCGGAAGAAATACTTCTCTTATCAGCTCCATGCCGGAGTACAATGATCGATTTTTTTATCTGATGATGGACGAGACGGATATTGTTACAGGCCGTCACCTGAAAAAGATCCCGAAAGCGGTAAAAGAGATCTGCGACTGCTGTGAGAAGAAGCCGTCTGTGGTGATGATCTGTATCACCTGTGTGGATGCACTTCTGGGAACGGATATGGAACGTGTCTGCCGGAAGGCAGAGGAAAAGGTGGATATTCCGGTGCGCCCCTGTTACATGTACGCACTGACACGTGAGGGCAGAAAGCCGCCTATGGTCCATGTGCGCCAGTCCTTATACTCCCTCCTTGAGCCACAGAAGAAAAAGGGAAATGTGGTCAATCTTCTGGGCTTTTTTTCGCCGCTGGTTGATGACTGCGAGATGTATGAGCTGCTGCAGCAGGCAGGCGTAAAGACCATCCATGAAATCTCAAGATGTAAGGATTATGAAGAATATCAGACCATGTCACAGGCCAATTTTAATCTGGTGCTTCATCCGGAAGCAAGGTTTGCAGCGGAGGATTTTCATGCCCGGCTGAAGATTCCTTTTATTGAGCTTCGGAGGCTCTACCAGACAGATAAGATCGAAAATCAGTATCGTGCCTTGGGACAGGTTCTTGGAGTCTCTTTTGATCAGGAAGTGTATAAAAAAGCAGCAGAAGAGGCAGTGGAGCGATTCCGGGAGGTCTGTCCGGATGCGTCCTTTGCAGTAGGGGAGTGCATGAACGGAGATTCCTTTGAGTTGGCCCTGGCCCTGGTGCGGTATGGTTTCCGGGTGCCGGAGATCTACGGAACTATCACAGCCGAGAATTTTGTATACATACGGCATCTTGCGGAATTGAGTCCGGATACAAAGGTTTTTTCCAATATGGAACCCACCATGCTGTATTACGATCCGTCCGGGAGCGGAGTGAACCTTACTATAGGAAAGGATGCAGGATATTATCACCGGGATCAGCCAAATGCCGTGTGGAATCAGGACCGGCAGCCCTATGGCTATGCAGGGGTACGCAGGCTGTTTGAGACACTGACAGAGAAAGTTTTGCAGAAGGGAGAAAAGGTATGAGAGGACTTCGGAAATATCTGACACCTTTTGCACCGGATCAGTCCGGAGCTGTGTCAGTGCTGTATGAGCTTGGCGGTATCATCGTGATCTGTGATGCAGGAGGATGTGCGGGAAATGTCTGCGGCTTTGATGAACCAAGATGGTTTGAACAGAAAAGCGCGGTATTCAGTGCAGGACTTCGGGATATGGATGCCATCCTGGGACGGGATGACCGCCTGGTTGCCAAGCTTGTGGATGCAGCAGTAAAGGTGGAGGCAGGCTTTGCAGCCATTATCGGAACACCGGTACCTGCTGTGATCGGAACGGATCATCAGGCACTGCGGCGGATGTGCGAGAAGAAAACAGATCTTCCGGTGCTTGCAGTAAATACCAACGGAATGGAGCTTTATGATGCGGGAGAGCGGAAGGCTTATCTGGAGCTTTTTAAAGCCTTTGCCCGGGAAAAGCTGCCTGTGGAGGCTGGTAAGACAGGAGTTCTCGGAATGACACCTCAGGATGTCAGTGACCTGAAAGCAGCAGACAAGATCCGTGAAAAATTCCGTGCCAGAGGACAGAGAGCAGTCTGCTACGGAATGGGAGACGGGCTTGATGAGGTAAAAAAAGCCTCCTCTGTGGAAAAAAATATCGTGGTTTCTCCTGCGGCACTGGAATGTGCCAGATATCTGGAGAAAACCTTCGGAACACCTTATGAGGTGGGATATCCTCTGGCGGAAGAGCTGGTTCCTGATATGGATTATACAGGAAAAAAGATTCTCATCGTGCAGCAGCAGGTGATGGCCGGTTCCATAAGAGAGGAGCTACGGAAACGTGGTGCGGACGGAGAGCTCACCGTGGCAAGCTGGTTTTCCATGGAAAAAGATCTCCTGGAGGAGGGCGATGTGTCATTAAGGGATGAGGAAGATTACATGGAACTGGCAGAGAAGGGCGGATATGACGTGATCTTTGCAGACCCATGTATGAAGCGGATGACAAAGGCTTTTTCAGGAGTGTTTGTGGATACAGTGCATTTTGCGGTATCCGGAAAATGCAGGTAGACCATAAGGGCAGGACATAAAGTTACATGCATGCTGCAGCCGGATCAGTGGAAATAGCTGCAGGGAATGGAGAAACATATGGAGCGGGAAATTACGAAAATGATCCGTGTTTACGGGATCGTACAGGGAGTGGGATTTCGCCCTACGGTGAGCCGTCATGCTATGGCAAGAGGAATCCGTGGCAGTGTGTCCAATAAAGGACCCTATGTGGAGATTTTTGCTCAGGGTAAGCAGCAGGATGTGGATGCCTTTATCGCAGATATCGGGAATAAGCCACCGAAGCGTGCCGCTATCCTGAAGCTTCTTGAAGAACCGGTGGAGGATCCGGAGAAATTTACACAGTTTGATATCATCGAAAGTGAGAAGACAAAGGGGGAAATCTTTGTTTCCCCGGATATCGCGATCTGCGATGAATGTAAGGCGGAGATGTTTGATCCGGAAAACAGGCGGTATCTGCATCCCTTTATCAACTGTACCTGCTGCGGTCCGAGACTGACGATCCTGGATTCGCTTCCTTATGACCGTGAACGGACCAGTATGAAGGAATTTCCCATGTGTCCCTCCTGTGCGGATGAGTACCATAACCCGGATACCAGACGCTATGATGCCCAGCCGGTGTGCTGTAATGACTGTGGCCCTGAGGTATACCTGGCGGGAAGAAAGGAACGGGGACGGGAGGCTATCACTTATACAAGGAAGATCATTGCTTCCGGCGGAATCGTGGCCATCAAAGGGATCGGTGGTTTTCACCTTTGCTGTGATGCTACCAGTGAGGAGGCTGTACAGCGGCTGCGGCAGCGGAAACGGCGTCCGGTGAAGCCTTTTGCAGTGATGGCACAGGATATGGAAGCTGTGAAGAAGATTTGTAAGGTCAGCGGGGAACAGGAGAAGATCCTTACCGGTCATCAAAAGCCGATCCTGCTGTTGGATAAGCTGCCGGGAGAAACGAGGCTTTGTGAGAGCATTGCACCCGGGAATCCCAAGGTGGGTGTCATGCTTCCCTATGCACCGGTTCAGCTGCTTCTTTTTCATTACGATGATGGGATCCGGATGCCCGGGCTTCTGGTAATGACCAGCGGAAATACTTCCGGGGCGCCGATCTGCAGAGATGATGAGGAGGCGGCAGAGGAGCTTTCCCATCTCTGTGACTGCATTCTTTCCCACAACAGGAAGATACGTATCCGGGCCGACGATTCGGTGATGGATTTCTATAAGGGTGAACCCTATATGATCCGCCGTTCCCGCGGGTATGCGCCTCTTCCGTTTATGGTCTCCACACCCTGGAAGGGCCAGGTGATCGCAGCAGGTGGAGAACTTAAGAACACCTTCTGCATTGGTGTGGATAACCGTTTTTATCCTTCCCCTTATGTGGGAGATCTTGAGGATCTTCGAACGGTAAAAGCCCTGAAGGAAACGATCGGGCGGTTGGAAACACTTCTGGAGGTGCAGCCGGAGGTAGTGGTCTGTGATCTTCACCCTAAATATAATTCCACAGTGGTGGCAGAGGAGCTAGGGCTTCCGGTTCTGAGGGTGCAGCATCATTATGCACACATTTTATCCTGCATGGCAGAAAATGACTGCGAAGAAAAGGTGATAGGGGTTTCCTTTGACGGAACAGGCTATGGAACCGATGGAACCATCTGGGGTGGAGAGCTCCTGGTTGCAGACTGTCAAGGATTTACAAGGCTTGGAAGTATAGAACCCTTTGTCCAGGTTGGCGGAGATATTTCCGCAAAAGAAGGCTGGCGGATCGCCGTTTCCCTGATCTGGCAGAATATGGGAAATCTGGAAAAAACCCTGGATACTGTCCGTAAACTGGGACTTTGCACAGATCAGGAAGCAAAGGTACTGGTGACTATGGCACAGCGGAAGATCAATGCCGTGACTTCCACCAGTGCAGGAAGACTTTTTGACGGAGTCAGTGCGATCCTGGGGATCCGGAGAGCGTCCACCTTTGAGGGAGAAGCGTCCACAGCACTGGAATTTGCGGCGGAGGCCTGGAGAAAGCAGCGGGAGATGCAGAAGAAAAATCCGGAAGAAAATCTGAAGATACGGATGTCAGAAAAGGAAGACATTCCGGAAAGTACAGGCATCTCAGAAGCGTCTGAAGATGAACGAAAATTTATTTTAAATACAGGTGAGATCGTTGCATATCTGGTCCGGGCAAGGCTTGCAGGAGAGGATCCCGGGAAGCTGGCTTATGGATTTCACCGGGCACTGGCAGATGAGATCCTTGCAGCCTGTGAGGAAGCAGAGCGGCAGACCGGAATCCGGAAAGTGGCATTAAGTGGCGGTGTCTTTCAGAACCGGCTGCTTCTGGAGCTGGTAGATGACGGCCTTACGGAAATGGGGTTTAAAGTTCTGAAGCACAGCCTGATCCCACCGAATGACGGAGGGATCGCACTGGGACAGGCGGTGTATGGGATGGCTTATGTGCAGCGATACAGATAAATATAGATGAGATCATGCAGATACGGATCAAAAATGTTTTATGATAATGCATGGAGCATACAGCAGAAATGCAGGATGGGAGGCACAGATATGTGTGTAGGATTATCAGCAAAAGTAGTAAAGATCAGTGACGGAACAGCAGTGGTGGATGCAGGCGGCGCAAAGAGAGAGGTTTCTGCCCAGCTCCTGGGAGACCTGGAGCCGGGGGATTATGTGATGGTGCATGCAGGTGTTGCCATTGCAAAGATCACCGATGATGACGAGGAAGAGACAGACCAGCTGATGGAGGAACTGCTGTGATGGAAGAGAGGAAAAAAACAGCAAGAGAAATCATAGAAGGATATCAGGGGCCGCCGGTGCGGATCATGGAGGTCTGCGGAACACATACCCACGAGATCTTCCGTCTGGGGATCCGCAAGCTTCTGCCGCCGCAGGTGGAGCTGATCTCAGGACCGGGATGTCCGGTCTGTGTAACACCGGTAGGGTTTATTGACGAGGCCGTTTATCTTGCTCTGGAAAAACAGGTGACGATCTGCACATTCGGTGATCTTGTCCGCGTACCGGGAACAAAGAAAAGCCTTGCAGATGCCAGGGCAGAAGGAGCCAGGATACGGATCGTCTATTCACCGGCAGATGCAGAAAAATATGCGAAAGAGCATCCAAAAGAGCAGGTGGTATTTCTTTCCGTTGGCTTTGAGACCACCACGCCTGCCGGCTGTCTTTCCGTGAAAAAGGCCGGAGAGGACGGACTTTCCAATTATTCGCTCCTTGTGGCAAACAAGACCATGCCCCAGGCTTATCAGGCATTAAAGGGCAGTGCGGATGTGTTCCTTTATCCGGGACATGTCAATGCGATCACAGGAACTGCGCTCTGTGAGCAGCTGGCAGAGGAAGGTATCAGTGGTGTGGTGGCAGGCTTTACAGCGAAGGAGCTGCTTACGGCACTGGCTGTTGCACTGGTACGTTTTCAGGAAGGAAAACCGTTCTTTGTGAACTGCTATCCCCGTGTGGTAAAAAGTGAGGGAAGCCCGGAGGCACAGAAGCTGATCGATGAACTGATGGAGCCCTGCGATTCTGAATGGCGCGGTCTGGGTGTGATCCCGGGGTCCGGGCTGGTGCTCCGGAAGGAGTGGGAAGCCTTTGATGCCAGAAAAAAATATGCAGTGCCGCCGATCCAGGGCAGGCCAAATCCGGCCTGTCGCTGTGGGGATGTGCTTCAGGGAAAATGCAGGCCATCAGATTGTAAGGTATTCGGAAAGGTCTGTACCCCGCAGCATCCGGTAGGTGCCTGTATGGTATCCAATGAAGGAGCATGTTCCGCATATTTTATGTACGGAAACTGATGTCCGCTTTAATGGACTGCAAAATATGATACATTACATATAGTACAAACGAAGGATCGTATCCGGAAGATCTGACAGGATGAAACCGATATGAAATTCCTTTGACCCAGCATAGAAAGAAGATAATATTATGGAAAATAAAACAGTGACCATGGCACACGGTGCCGGAGGCCGTCAGACCTCAGAACTGATCGATGAAGTATTCAAAGCGCATTTTGCAAACCCGGATCTCACAGCCGATGATGCGGCCGTGCTGGTTCCGCCTGCAGGAAAAATGGCAGTATCCACCGATGGATTTATTGTTTCTCCGGCATTTTTTCCGGGGGGAAATATCGGCAAGCTTTCCATCTGCGGAACCGTTAATGACCTTGCCTGTATGGGAGCAAAACCGATGTATCTTACCTGCGCTTTTGTCATTGAGGAGGGTTTTCCAATGGAGAAGCTGGAGGAGATCGCCGCAGCCATGGAAAAAACAGCAAAAGAAGCCGGAGTGCGTATTGTTTCCGGAGATACTAAGGTGGCAGGAAAAGGTCAGGTTGACGGTGTTTTTATCACAACAACCGGAATGGGTGAGATCCAGGAGGGCGTTCAGGTAGGCGGTGAGCTGGCAAAACCGGGAGATGCCATTATTGTAACCGGTGATGTGGGAAGACATGGATGCACCATTCTTCTGGCAAGAGAGGATTTCGGCATTGACGCAGATGTGACAAGTGATTGCGCACCGCTGTGGGGAGCTGTAAAAGAGGTGCTGGATGCTACCCATAACATTCATGTGATCCGTGATGCCACAAGAGGTGGTGTCGGAACGGTTCTTTACGAGATCGCAGGACAGAGTAACGTAGGGATCCGCCTGGATGCAGCAGCTGTTCCGGTAGCTCCGGAGGTAAAGGGTGTCTGCGGCATGCTTGGCCTGGAGTCGCTTTATCTGGCATGTGAGGGACGAATGGTGATCATGGCACCAAAGGAAGAGGCAGGAAGGATCGTGGAAGCACTGCGTAAATGTCCTTATTCCAGGGACGCAGCCATTATCGGTGAAGTTACGGAAGACCAGCCGGGAAAGGTTGTCATGACTACGGAGATCGGAACGCAGGCACTTCTTCCGCAGCCGGGAGGAGAGCTTCTGCCGAGGATCTGCTGATAATATCGGAAAGGAGAGTCAGATCTTATGGAGACAAGAGTGGCATTGATCTCGATCATTGTGGAAAACAATGACGTGATCGATGATATCAACCGTTTTCTTCATGAAGCGGGAAAATATATTATCGGGAGAATGGGGATCCCTTACCGGGAAAAAGGCATCAATATCATCAGTATTGCCATTGACGCACCACAGGATGTGATCAGCTCCTTATCCGGAAAGATCGGCCACCTCAGTGGAGTTTCCGCCAAAACGGCATATTCCAATGTGATCACAAAAGCGGAGGACAGAAAATGATAAAAGTTGCGGTATACGGAAAGGGCGGCATCGGAAAATCTACTACGGTTTCCAATGTGGCAGTAGCCCTTGCGGAAAAAGGAATGAAGGTGATGCAGATCGGCTGTGATCCCAAGGCAGATTCCACGATCCTTCTCAGGCATGGAAAAAAGGTTCCCACAGTGCTGGAACTGTATAACGAAAAACGCCAGGAGCTGAAGCTTACAGATATGGTGCAGATCGGATATGGGGGTGTAGTCTGTGTGGAAGCCGGCGGTCCTGCACCGGGGCTTGGATGTGCGGGAAGAGGTATCATTACTGCTCTTGAGAAGCTTAAGGAAAATGGAGCCTATGAGACCTATAAACCGGACATTGTTTTTTATGACGTACTGGGAGATGTTGTCTGCGGTGGATTTTCCATGCCCATGCGAAAGGGGTATGCAGATAAGGTATTTATCATCACTTCCGGAGAAAACATGGCCATCCATGCAGGGGCAAATATTGCCATGGCAGTGGATAATTTCAGAAACAGAGGATATGCATCTCTTGGCGGCGTGATCCTGAACCGGCGGAACGTGCCGGGAGAGGAAGAAAAAGTCCGGGAGCTGGCAGAGGATTTTCATACGCGGGTAGTGGGAACGCTTTCCAGAAGTGAACTGGTCCTGGAAGCAGAGAATCGAGGAAAAACTCTTCTGGAAGCTTATCCGGATTGTGAGATGGCAGAGGAGTACCGGACACTGGCCGAGCAGATCCTGAGTGCATGCAGGGAGGAAGGCTCATGTTAAAAAGAGTTGGTAACAGAGAGCTTTCGGGAAAAACAGAAATATTTATAAAGGAAGCCTCTTTTCCGGTTCCCTTTCAGTCGGGGCTGGAATTTAATTCACCAGTCCATGGAAACTGGAATATCGTACATACGGGAATGCTGGTTCCGGAAGCAAGGCAGATCTACGTCTGTGCGGATAACTGCATGCGTGGCGTTGTGCTGACTGCCGCAGAGATGAATGCGGCAGACCGTTTTTCCTTTGTGATCGTGGAGGAAAAGGATCTTCTGGGCGGAAATCTGGAGGATGTGACCATTGAAGGAGTGACGGACATTCTGAACCGGCTGGATGAGAAGCCAAAGGCAGTATTGCTTTTTACCGTGTGTCTTCATCATTTTCTGGGAAGTGATCTGGACCGCATCTACGGCGAACTGGAAGAAAGATTTCCGGAGATCTTTTTTATGCGATGCTTTATGGATCCTGTCATGCAGAAAACAGGTCCGACTCCGGATCAGAAGCTGCGCCGTGCCATGTATGATGCAGTACCGGAGAGGAAAGCAGATCCGGAATGTGTCACAGTCCTGGGCAGTGATTTTGTGCTGGATGAGAGTGCAGATATCTGCCGGATCCTGAAAAAGAACGGAATCCGTCTCCGGGAAGCACCGGCCTGTAAGACCTGGGAGGATTATCAGAGTCTGGGAGAGGGAAGCCTGATCCTTAACTGTTATCCGGCAGGAAAATTCGGAGTACAGCAGCAGGCGGAGAGACTTGGAAGGCCGTTTTTATACCTGCCCGGAAGCTTTGACTATGAGGAGATAGAGACGCAGGAAAAGTATTTGCTGGAGCTGCTGGAGCAGCAAAGTGGCGGTAAAAATGGCCTGGATATCGAAACGGAGATCCGAAAATGCGAGGAAGCTCTTTTCCATGCACACCAGATCATCGGTGACACTCCCGTAGCTGTGGATTATCTTTTTCATCCAAGACCTCTGGGACTTGCAAAGCTTCTCCTTACCCATGGATTTCAGGTACAGTCCGTTTTTCTGGACAGTATCAGCCCGGAAGAAAAAGAAGTATTTTTCTGGCTGAAGGAGAATTATCCGGAACTCAGGCTGATTTCGACTGTTCGCCCGGAGATGAGAGTGCGGCCACGGCAGCATTCCGGAAAACTCCTTGCCGTCGGACAAAAAGCAGCCTGGTTTACCGGAAGCCGGAATTTTGTCAATATGGTACAGGGCGGCGGGCTCTGGGGCTTTGACGGGATCAGACGTACTGCACAGCTGATGCTGGAGGCATTTAATGAGGAAAAAGCTCCGGAGGATCTGATCGTTCGAAAGGGATGGGGGTGCGAAAGCTGCATATGAGACAGGCATATCGGATCATACCGATCTACACGGCAGATGTGTCCGGCGTCTGCTCCGCATTGTATGAGCTTGGAGGAATGACAGTGATGCATGATCCCTCCGGCTGTAATTCTACCTATAATACCCATGATGAGATCCGGTGGTACGATCAGGACAGTCTGATCTTTATCTCAGGTCTTACGGATATCGATGCTATTATGGGAAATGATGAGAAATTTCTTCAAGATATCGAAGAGGCGGCAAAGGAGCTGAAACCGAAATTTATTGCACTTGCAAGCTCTCCGATCCCTTTTATGAATGGAACGGATTTTCCGGGACTGGCCCGTGCACTTACAGCAAGAACCGGAATCCCGGCATTTTCGGTTCCGACCAGCGGCATGCATGACTATGTATACGGAGCAGGGCTGGCGCTGGCGGAAATCGCAGGACATTTCACAGGAGCAGCAGAGAAAACAGGAAGGTGTTTAGAAGTACCGACGGGATCTGCGGAAAAATCTACAGAGAAGAGAAGCAGGAAATTAAATCTTCTTGGAGCAACACCCCTTGATCTTGGCCCGCAGTCTGTTGTAGATGCCATGAAAAAACGTCTGAAAAACTATGGCTGGGAGATACTTTCCACCTGGGCTATGGGGGATACGCTGGAAGCTTTGTCCCGTGCCGGCGAAGCAGCGGTAAACCTTGTGGTATCCTCTGTGGGGATCCCGGCGGCCAATGTGCTGAAAGAAAAATTCGGTACGCCATTTCTCGTGGGGACTCCTGTGGAAGGCTATGAGGGACAGATTTCAGATGCACTTGAGCGGATCGCGGATAGATCCTGTGGAGAGTGGGTAAATAAAAAGGATGACTCCGCAGAGGAAAGCGGAGGGCAGATCTTAGGGAAACAGGAGGAACTGTGGAAAGTAACTCCGGAGCAGGTAATCTATTTTCAGGGAAGGAACAGTCTGTCAGCAGTATCTGACCCTTCAGGAGAAAGCAGGGAAATGCCCGACAAAGATGAGGTATTTTTTTCCGTACCGGACATTACCATCATCGGAGAACCGGTTACCATGGGCTCCCTGGCAGCAGTCATAGAGCAGAAATACGGAAAAAAGGTTCAGCTGCTCTGTCCGCTGGAGATCACAGAGGGACTTTTGCGCAAGGGAGATGAAGCCATCTGTGGCGAGGAAGCCATGGAAGAAAAGCTGAAAACAGCCAGGATCATTGTGGCAGACCCACTCTATCGTCCGATCTGTCCGAAAACAGCCATTTTTTATGAGATGCCGCATATTGCGTTTTCCGGAAGGATATATCTCAGAAAATATTTTCCGGAATAAAGAGCGTTTCGTGATCATGTATATAAATATTATGCGGATGAGAAAACAGGGCAGCAGTGTGTATAATTGCAGGAAAATCACATAAACTAAATTATAAGAAACCGTAAAGGCGTTGCAGAAATATGCAGCGCCTTTTTCCGGCAGTAATACCGGAAATGGAGTATATATGGAGGGATTTTTATGTGGGGATTTTTGTCAGCACTGATCTCAGGTGCACTGATGAGTATTCAAGGGGTATTTAACACAAATGTAACAAAACAGACCAGTCTGTGGGTTTCAACCGGCTGGGTACAGTTTTCTGCATTTCTGGTCTGTGTGGCAGCATGGTTTTTTACAGGCAGAGAAAGTATCGGCATGCTGTGGCAGGTAGAGGCTAAATATAATTTACTCGGAGGAGTGATCGGTGCATTTATCACTATCACAGTGATCCGGAGTATGGGAAGTCTGGGGCCTGCGCGGGCGGTTATGCTTATTGTCATTTCTCAGCTTGCGGTGGCTTATCTTATAGAATTGTTGGGGATTTTCGGTGTGGAAAGAGCAGATTTTCAGTGGAGAAAGCTGTTGGGAATGCTGATCTGTATTGCAGGTGTGGTTATTTTCAAATGGAAATAGAAATAAAAGTATTGTAATATTTGTAATACTTCGTTAAAATAAGGTATGGTTTTGCATGAGTAACGGGGCACCTGCCGCCACATCGGCGGAAAGGAGTGAACCGCCTACCTATGAAAATAAGATCACATATCAGAAGTGTTCGGTTTGTTTTTTCCATATTTTTGTTACAGATCCTGGCAGGGCTGACAGGCTGTAAGGATGACGGAACAGAATTTCTGGAGAAAGAACTGGTGCAGGAAGAAAGTACGGAAGCATCCGAAATGGATGCAGAGCAGGAAGAACCGAAGGATACGGAAAGTGAAGTATCCGGGAAGGCATCCGCAGGGGCTGCGGCAGATATATCACAGAAGAAACAGAATGAGTCTGCGGAGGAACCGGTTTCGGAGGTTGAAAAACAGCTGCCGGAGATCTCAGACACCCCTCAGACCATTTATGTAGATATATGTGGAGCAGTGACCAGCCCGGGAGTCTATGAGCTTCCATATGGCAGCCGTGTTTTTCAGGCTATCGAGCAGGCCGGAGGATATCTTCCGGAAGCTGCGGCAAGCTATCTCAACCGTGCTAAGGGACTTTCCGATGGACAGCAGGTTTATGTGCCTACCCAGGCGGAGGTGGACAGCCAGCGGATCGCAGCTACCCAAGATGGATCGGAAGTCACAGCAGAAAACAGTACCGAAACGGCGAGCGGACAGAAATCCGCCGGAGAGGATTCCGGTGAAGCTGAGACTGCATCTTCCACAGAGCAGAAGATCGATCTGAACACCGCTGATGTATCCCAGCTTACTACTCTCACAGGTGTAGGGGAGTCCAAGGCCCTGGCGATCATCGCTTACAGGGAAGAGAACGGTCCCTTTACTTCAGCAGAGGATATCATGAATGTACCAGGCATCAAAGAAGGAACCTATGAGAAGATAAAGGATAAAATAGCAATAAAGTAAGGAGCGCTAAATGAGCAGGAAAGTATTGGTAGTAGATGATGAGAAACTGATTGTCAAGGGACTTCGCTTCAGTCTGGAGCAGGACGGAATGGAAGTGGACTGTGCCTATGACGGAGAGGAAGCACTGGAAAAAGCAAAAGCAGGAGAGTACGATATCATCCTTCTTGACCTGATGCTTCCAAAAATGGACGGTCTTGAGGTATGCCAGCAGATCCGTGAATTTTCCAATGTTCCGATCATCATGCTTACAGCAAAAGGAGAAGATATGGATAAGATCCTGGGTCTGGAATACGGAGCTGATGATTATGTCACCAAGCCTTTCAACATCCTGGAAGTCAAAGCCCGCATCAAGGCGATCATCCGCCGTGCAGGCAGCAAACAGGACAAGCAGGAGAAGGCCAAGACTGTGGAAGTCGGAGAACTGAAGCTGGACTGCGAAGGACGCCGCGTATTTATCTCCGGAAAAGAGATCAACCTCACAGCCAAGGAATTTGATGTGCTGGAACTGCTGGTATTCAATCCGAACAAGGTATACAGCAGAGAAAATCTTCTGAATATCGTATGGGGCTATGAATATCCGGGAGATGTCCGTACCGTAGATGTACATATCCGCCGCCTGAGAGAAAAGATCGAGGCCAATCCCAGTGAGCCGAAATATGTACACACCAAATGGGGTGTGGGCTACTATTTCCAGGCATAACCTGTGAAGTTCAAAAAGAACGGCAAATTTTTCAAAAGTCTCCGCTTTCGTATTCTGATCATCCTGATCATACTGGGAATCGTACCGAGTGTCATCGTAACGGAAATGGTCATTGCCAACTATGAAGATCGTGCCATTGCCAACCGTGTGCAGAGCATGGAGAACATCTGTGACATCATGTGCGACCTGCTGATCAAGGAGAATTATCTGAATGACACCAGCTCTCAGACGGTGAACAGCAAGCTGGAATTACTGTCCAACAGCTATGGTGGCAGGATTCTCATTGTAGACAGGGATTTCAGGATCATCAAGGATACCTATGGCGTGGATGAGGGCAGGACTCTGGTTTCCCAGAAAGTATTGAACTGTTTTAAAGGAGAAGATGCCTACCAATATGATTCTGACAGCCAGAAGCTGATCCTGGCAGTTCCGGTAAAAAGTCCGGATGTAAAACAGGTGCAGGGTGCCATGATGATCATGGCATCTTCCAGTGAGGTGACAGCAACCATCCATGAACTGGAGCAGAAAGGGATTCTGATCATCGGTATCATTGTAGTGCTGGCCATTTTTCTGGGTTATATTCTTTCCACGATCCTGGTGAAGCCATTTGCTAGGGTAACGAAAGCAATCGAGGACCTTACAGACGGATATCAGAATGAGGAGATCTCGGTACCGGATTATACAGAGACAGCTTTGATCACAGATGCATTTAACAAGATGCTTTCTAGAATGAAGACGTTGGATGAATCCAGACAGGAGTTTGTATCCAATGTGTCTCATGAGTTGAAGACACCTATGACTTCAATGAAGGTTCTGGCGGATTCGCTGGTAGGACAGCAGGGGGTTCCGGAGGAACTGTATCAGGAATTTCTTTCTGATATCACAGAAGAGATTGACAGAGAGAACAAGATCATCACCGATCTGCTCTCCCTGGTAAAAATGGACAAAAAAGCAGCAGATATGAATATCAGTAATATGAATATCAATGAGCTGCTGGAGAATATTCTAAAGCGTCTCCGTCCTATTGCAGATCAGAGAAGGATTGACCTGATCCTGGATTCGTTCCGACCGGTAACCGCAGATGTGGATGAGGTGAAATTTACCCTTGCCATCAGTAACCTGGTCGAAAATGGTATCAAATACAATGTAGATGAGGGATGGGTCCGCGTAACACTGGATGCGGATCATAAGGATTTCTATGTGACAGTTGCAGATTCCGGCCTGGGAATACCGGAAGATTCCATTGAACGGATCTTTGAGCGTTTTTATCGTGTGGATAAATCCCATTCCAGAGAGATCGGCGGAACCGGTCTTGGACTTGCTATTACAAGAAGTTCTATAGCCATGCATCATGGGATCATCAAGGTATCCAGCAAAGAGGGCGAGGGAACCACATTTACCGTGAAGATCCCGCTGTCCTATATCCCGTCCTAGGAGGTACAGCATGAAAAAAACGATTTTGATCATCTGTGTGGCCGCTGCCTGCATCCTTTTTGGTCTGGTTGCTTTCATAGGATTGTCGGGAAGAAATAAAAACGAAGAGCAACAGTATAGATTTTATTATATCAACAGCGATGAAACGAGACTGAAAGAAGAAAAATATACTCCGGAGAAGGAAACAACAGAAGTGATGCTGCGCAATTTTTCCGAGAGTCTGAATAACCGTGAGACCCGGGAAGACGGAATCTCACTTTTTCCGGATGGGGTAAAGATTTCTTCTTATTCCATACAGGATGGAGTCCTGAACGTAGAATTCAATGAGGCCTATGATAAAATGTCACGTACCAGGGAACTTCTGGTGCGGGCAGGTATAGTGAAGATCTTTTTACAGGTTCCAGGAGTAGATTCTGTGGAAATCTATGTGGGTAAAAAGCCGCTGACAGATACCAGGGGTGAAGAAGTGGGAGCCATGAACAACGACACCTTTGTGGAGTTTTCCGGGTCCGATGGGGATGTGTACAGCTATGACACCTTTACTCTGTATTTCACAAATAAAAACGGAGATAAACTGGTAGCGGAACAGAGAAGTGTCCGCTACAGACGAAATCTTCCGAAGGCTACGGTGGTTTTGGAGCAGCTTGCAAGAGGTCCGCTGGAAAAAGGACATTATCCTACAATACCGGAGAATTCAGAGGTACTTTCCCTGACGAGAGCAAACGGAATCTGCTATGTGGATTATAATTCCGTATTTCAGGATTATGCGCTGGATGTTTCGGAACAGATTGCCGTGTATTCGGTGGTAAATACGCTGATCGCGGCAACGGATGTGGACAAAGTTGAGATTTCCATCGAAGGAAACAAGGAAGTGACCTTTGGCCAGAATATGCAGCTTTATAAGTTCTATGAATGGAACGACAGCTTGCTGGCACACACAAAGGCTAAAAAAGAATAGAAAAAATAAAACATTTCAAAATATCAGAAAACGGGAGAACATTTATGGCGAAAAGGCCGATGTGTCTTTTGTGTTTTCTTATGGTGCTGAGTCTTGGCGTACTGGAGCTTATGGGGATTCCTCTGATCAAGGGGAATCCCCTTCCGTTAAATGTGCAGGAGCAGATCGAAGCGCACCCTGGTTCCATGATCTGCGGGGAGGTGGAACAGTATGAAAACACAGAATTTTCCCAGTCTGTTTATCTGAAAAAAACATATCTTATCCATCAGTCAAAAAAATTTCCAATTGAAAATGTAAGAATATTTCTCAAAAAAGAAGAAGATCTGAAACCGGGAATGCGGATCCTGGTCAAGGGAACGCTGAAAAGAGTGGAAGGTCCTGCGAATCCGGGGGGCTTTGACAGCCAACACTTTTATGCCTGTCGTCATATTTATTATTTTATGAAGAACGCTGTGCTCCAAAAGAAAACAGCAGTGTATTCCGGCTACAGGCAGCTCCTTTTGGAGATAAAAGAAAGCTGCAGACAGATCCTGAAGGAAACTGCAGGAAAAGATGCGCCTGTTTTTTGTGCCATAACGCTTGGAGACAAACAGGAACTGGATCCGGAAACACAGATGCGATATCAGCTGGCCGGAATCATACATATCCTTGCCATCAGCGGACTTCATATCAGTATTCTGGGAATGGGGCTTTACAACCTTCTAAAGAAGATGGGACTGGGAATCTGGCCTGCCGGGATTTTTTCTCTGGGAGTGATGCTGCAGTATGGGATCATGACCGGAGGGAGTGTTTCCACCATGCGTGCAGTAACTATGTTTTTGATCGCCATGGGAGCCAGGATCACCGGACGGATCTATGATATGATGAGTGCTCTTTCCGTAACTGCCATGATGATCCTTGTGGAATCTCCGGCCTATCTCCTGGACAGTGGATTTCTTCTGTCCTTTGGCTGTGTTCTGGGAATGGGGCTCGCTGCGGAAAAGATCTGTGCTCTTGCAGGAGCGGAGAAAAAATGGACAAAGGCACTGGTAAGTCCTATAGCTCTTCAGCTTGTGACTCTGCCGGTGATGCTGAAGTTTTTCGGAGAAGTCTCTATTGCCGGATTTATCCTGAATCTGTTGGTGCTTCCAAGTGTGGGGGTAGTGCTGACTGGAGGAATGGCGGCGCTGCTGCTGGGAATTCTCAGTATTCCTGCGGCAAAACTGGTAATCCTGCCGGCAAGGGTACTGTTGCTTTTTTATGAATATCTCTGCAGTCTGGCAGGAAGATCAGGATGGAGTACCTGGATCGGAGGGGAGCCGGAAATATGGCAGATCCTGGTATATTATGGCTTTTTGATCACAGTTCTATTTATGGGACAGTATATAAAAGAACAGCTCCGGAAGAAAAAAGCAGTCTGTGAGGAAACGGAGCTAGCAGAGGAGCGGGCGGAAGCAGGTTGTTGGAAGCTATATGCTATCCGGATAACAGCCGGTATTTTTCTGGCAGTCGGAATCCTGATACTGGAATATCATCCAACAGGAAGTCTGAAGGTGATCTGCCTGGATGTAGGACAGGGGGACGGTATCCTTGTGGAGACCCCGGAAGATCACCATTTTCTGATCGACGGAGGAAGCAGCAGCCAGTCGGAGCTTGGAAGATACTGCCTTTTGCCGGCATTGAAAAGTCAGGGGATTTCCTGGCTGGATGGGATTTTTATTTCCCATACAGATCAGGATCACATCAACGGTGTGAAGGAGCTTCTGGAATATATGGGAAAAGGTCTTACAACCATCCGGGCCGGATATCTGATACTGCCTGCCTGGGCGGAAAGACCAGATGCGTGGAGGGAGCTTGCAGAGGCAGCAAAAACAGCCGGAGTTAAGGTCATGACAGCAGGAAAAGGGGATGAGCTGCCTTGCGGAAAAGTATCTTTTTCTGTTCTGTGGCCGGAGAAAAATGCCACAGGAAAAGATGTGAATGAGGAAGCTATGGTGATGGAGTTGTCTTTTGGAGATTTTCAGATGCTTTTTACCGGAGATATCGGTGCAGATACGGAGAAAAAGCTTCTGGCAGCCGGGGGGCTTGAGGATGTTGACTGTCTGAAGGTGGGACATCACGGTTCCCGTTATTCTACCACAGAAGCATTTCTTGAGAAAATAAAGCCGGAAGTGGCGATCATTTCCTGTTCGCTCACTAACACCTACGGACATCCGTCACCGGAAACCGTAGAGCGGCTTAAAGCGGCCGGAAGTCAGGTGGAATACACCATGAAAAACGGTGCTATTACCGTGGAAACAGATGGAAAAAAGCTTAAGATCGGAAGGTTCCGAAAAAAACGGTGACTTTTGAACACGTTTGTTGTAAAATAGACAGGGTTTGTGCAAAAACAAAATACTGAAAATGTGCAATACAAGATAAGGAGTTTTTATTTATGAAATATGATGTACTGATCGTAGGAGCAGGTCCCGGTGGAATCTTTGCGGCCTATGAACTGATGAATAATGATCCGGAGAAAAAGATCGCGGTTTTTGAAGCCGGTCATCCTCTGGAAAAAAGAAAATGTCCCATCGACGGAAAGAAAGTAAAATCCTGTATCCACTGCAAAACCTGTGCGATCATGAAGGGCTTTGGCGGTGCAGGCGCTTTCTCTGATGGAAAATATAATATCACCAATCAGTTTGGCGGAACTCTGTACCAGCATATCGGCAAGGATACAGCCACAGAGCTGATGGAATATGTAGATAAACTGAACCTGATGCATGGCGGTGAGGGAACCAAACTTTATTCTACCACAAACAGCGAGATCCGTAAGCTCTGCCTTCAGAACGGCCTGCATCTTTTGGATGCATCAGTCCGTCATCTGGGAACAGATATCAACTATGTGGTGCTTCAGAACCTCTATGAAAAAATGAAAGACCATGTGGACTTCTATTTTGACGCATCTGTTGACAAAGTAGAAAAAACTGAAGACGGTTATGCAGTTTTTGTAGGAGATGAGCGTTACGAGGGAACTTACTGTATCATCTCCGCAGGACGAAGCGGAAGTAAATGGATGGAGACGGTATGTACAGAGCTTAAGATCCCGACTCTTTCCAACCGTGTGGACATCGGAGTCCGTGTGGAGCTTCCGGCAGAGGTTTTCAGCCGTCTGACAGATGAGCTTTATGAGAGCAAGATCGTTTACAGAACTGAGAAGTTTGAGGATATGGTCCGTACCTTCTGCATGAACCCGCGAGGTGTTGTCGTGAATGAAAATACCAACGGTATCATCACAGTAAACGGTCACAGCTACGAAGATCCGGCAAAGCATACCAACAATACAAACTTTGCCCTTCTGGTATCCAAGCATTTCTCAGAGCCGTTCCATGACAGCAACGGATACGGTGAGAGCATTGCAAGACTTTCCAATATGCTTGGCGGTGGTGTTATGGTACAGCGGTTTGGAGATCTGATCCGCGGAAGACGAAGCACAAAAGCCCGTATTGAGGAAAGTTTCGTAACACCTACACTTTCTGCGACACCGGGAGATTTAAGCCTTGTTATGCCGAAACGTATCCTGGATGGCATCATCGAGATGATCTATGCCCTGGACAAGATCGCACCGGGAACCGCAGATGATGATACTTTGCTTTATGGCGTTGAGGTTAAATTCTACAACATGGAGGTCGAGATCGACGAAAATCTGGAAACCTGCCACAAGGGTCTCTTTGTTATCGGAGACTGTAGCGGCGTGACCCATTCTCTGTCCCATGCATCTGCCAGCGGAGTCTACGTAGCCAGATACCTGGAGCAGGAGTATTTTAACAGATAAACTGCAAAGCAGTTTATCTGTTATGAGCAAGTAGCAAAGCGGATTGCGAATATCTGATGTAAGACAGTCCTTTTCTGATATCAGGGTGATGACAGAAAGGGGCTGTTTTTTATGCAGGATATGCATGAATATTGGAGAAAGTATTCTGATAATAACTGACAGATACAGGGAGAAAACCGGTTACTGTTCACTGGTAATATTTCGCGAGGTGTTTTTTGTGAGCGAAGATCACAGAAAACCGTGAATCGTCTGACATCAATCTTGACAAATTTATGAGTTTGTGGTAAAAGTTAGATAACCAGGTAAAAGAAAATATGTGCAAATGTTATAATGATAAGGTTGCATCCAATCGGATGTGCAAAAGAGAATCCGGTGAGAATCCGGAACGATACCGTCACTGTGAAAGGGGAGCTGCTTTTATAACCACTGGGAGACCGGGAAGGGAAAGCAGCGTGGAACCAAGTCAGGAGAACTGCCTTATTGTGAGATTCAGGGATTCGCGGTTTACGAATCGGTATTCTCCATAACAATACAGAACTTCTTTTTATGTATTTGTATTGCGCAGAGAATCATGTGTGAGCAGGCGGCCGCAGAGAGCTGCTGCTTTTTTGTACATATCAGTATTCTGGAAATACATGAAAAGAGGACAATGAGAAATGAAAAGAAAAACAATGTTAGCTCTGATGCTCGCAGTTTCCATGACATGCTCTATGGGTGCGGCTACAACAGCAATGGCAGCAGAGGATTCTGCTACAGAAGAGAACGCTGAGGCAGCTGATACCACAGAGGCTTCTGATGCAGATCAGGAAGCAGCAGATAATGTAGCAGCTCTGATCGACAAGATCTATGTACAGGAAAGAAACGACACAACAGATGAGGACTGCAAGGCAGCCAAAGAAGCATGGGATGCTCTGACAGATGCTCAGAAAGAACTGGTAGAGGGTGAGAATGCAGATCCGGATTATTTCGGACGTGACACAGGAGATGCTTCCAAGGACGATCCGCGTAACCAGGATGAGATCGGTGAGAATGAACTTCTTGTTGTAAGCTTTGGTACTTCCTTCAATGACAGCCGTGCAGAGGATGTCAAGGGAATCGAGGATGCTCTTGCAGAAGCTTATCCGGACTGGTCTGTAAGAAGAGCATTTACAGCACAGATCATCATCAACCATGTAGAGGCAAGAGATGATGAAGTGATCGATAACATGCAGCAGGCTCTTGACCGTGCAGTAGAGAATGGTGTTAAGAATCTGGTTGTACAGCCTACCCATCTGATGCATGGTGCTGAGTACGATGAGATGACAGAAGCGATCAATGGCTATAAAGATAAATTCGAGTCTGTAGCTATCGCAGAGCCAATGCTCGGTGAGGTTGGAGACGATGCAACTGTGATCAATGATGACAAGAAAGCCGTTGCTCAGGCAATCACAGATACGGCTTGCAAAGAGGCCGGATTTGACAGCATGGATGCAGCAGCTGAGGCTGGCACAGCATTCGTATTCATGGGACATGGAACATCTCATACAGCTAACGTTACATACGATCAGATGCAGACACAGATGGAAAACCTTGGATTGAAGAACGCATTCATCGGTACTGTAGAGGGTAAGCCGGAAGATACAGCCTGCGACAAGGTTATCGAGAAGGTAAAAGAAGCAGGATACAAGAACGTTGTTCTTCGTCCGCTGATGGTTGTTGCCGGAGACCATGCAAATAACGATATGGCCGGTGATGAGGAGGATTCCTGGAAGAGCCAGTTTGTAGCATCCGGAAACTTCGATAAGGTTGACTGCCAGATCGAGGGTCTTGGAAGAATCGAAGCAGTTGAGAAGCTTTATGTAGAGCATACAAAGGCAGCCATCGATTCTCTGGGAAGCACTGAGGAGTCCGCAGATTCTGATGCAGCAGCAGATACAGAGGCTGATTCTGCTGAGGAGTCCGCAGAATAATAAATATAAAAATATCTGAGTGAGTTCAGATACCTATAAGAAATCAATGTAACTGCCCGGAAAGATCAGGAAGACTGTTTTCCGGGCAGATTGCTGTATCTATGGAAGGGAGAAGATTATCATGAAAAAACGCTATGTAAACTTAATTCTTGCAATGGCAAGTGCATCAGTCCTGGTGCTGGGCTCTGTGCCTGCGATGGCAAAAACAGATGAAACAAAAACAGAGTCCGGTGAGGAAGCAGAAGCTTCCGAAGAAAAGGATACAGATGCAGCCAAAGCAGATACCCTGGAAGATGGCGTTTATACAGCAGAGTTTGGTACAGACAGCAGCATGTTTCATGTAAATGAGGCCAATGACAAAAAAGGAGAGCTCACGGTCAAAGATGGTAAAATGACCATCCACGTAAGTCTGGTTTCCAAGAAGATCGTTAACCTGTTTGCGGGAACTGCCGAGGATGCCCAGAAGGACGGAGCAGAGATCATTGAGCCGACCACAGATACAGTGAAGTACAGCGATGGTTATACAGAGGAGGTTTACGGATTTGATATCCCGGTACCGGCCATTGGTGAGGAATTTAACGTGGCGATCCTGGGAGAAAAAGGCAAATGGTACGACCATAAAGTCAGCGTAAAGAATCCTGTAAAAACCTCTGACGACAAAAAATCCGAAGGGAAAAAACCGGAAGAGCTGAAGCTGGAGGACGGAACCTATGAGACGGATGTAACCCTTACAGGCGGAACAGGAAGAGCATCTGTAGAATCTCCAGCTAAAGTAGAGATCAAGGACAAAGAAGCTACGGCAACCATTATCTGGAGCAGTCCGAATTATGATTACATGATCGTGGACGGCGAAAAATATGAGCCGGTGAACAAAGACGGAAACTCCACATTTGAGATCCCGGTCACAGTCTTTGACGCAGAAATGGAAGTGACTGCAGATACTGTAGCCATGAGTACTCCTCACGAGATTGAGTATACCCTGAATTTTGATTCTTCGAGCATGAAAAAGGAAGAAAAATGAAAAAAATAATTTCATACATATTTCTGACGCTGACCCTGATCCTGGGGTGTGCTTTTGCAGTGCAGGCAGCAGAGACAGAACATAAGCCTGCGGATATTCCAGGCCTTACCTTTGACCACAGTATGGATCTTTCCTACGCAAAGGAATTTAATGTGGATTACTACAACGATGGCTATGCGCTGCTCACCATTGATCAGGAAGGACAGTTTCTTGTAGTTCCCGAAGGCAAGAAAGCACCGGAGGGGCTGGATCCTGACATTGCGGTTCTGCAGCAGCCCATAAACAATATCTATCTGGTAGCAACCTCGGCCATGGATCTTTTCCGCGCTATCGACGGGATTGACAGCATCAAGCTTTCCGGAACCAAGGAAGACGGATGGTATATCCAGGAAGCAAAGGACGCCATGGAACAGAAAAAGATGATCTATGCCGGCAAGTACAGTGCTCCGGATTACGAGCTGATCCTGAACGAGGGCTGTGACCTTGCCATTGAATCTACCATGATCCATCACAATCCGGAGGTACAGGAGAAACTGGAGCAGTTCGGGATTCCTGTAATGGTAGAGCGTTCCAGCTATGAGAGTCACCCTCTTGGAAGGACCGAATGGATGAAGCTTTACGCAGTTCTTCTGGGAAAAGAAGATGTGGCAGAAAAGGTTTTCAAAGAGCAGACGGACAAGCTGGATAAGGTTCTCACAGCAGATAAAACAGATAAGACCGTGGCGTTCTTTTATATCAACTCCGTAGGTGCGGTAAATATAAGAAAAAGCGGCGACTATGTTTCAGAAATGATCTCTCTCGCAGGAGGAAATTATGTTCCGGAGGATACGGGAGTAAATGACAATGCTCTTTCCACCATGAATATGCAGATGGAAGAGTTTTATGCCAAGGCGAAGGATGCAGACTATATCATCTATAACAGTACGATTGACGGGGAACTTAAGACCATTGATGAGCTTCTTTCCAAAAGTAAGCTTCTTGCAGATTTCAAGGCAGTGAAGAACGGAAATGTCTGGTGCACAGGCAAAAATCTCTTCCAGGAAACTACCGGACTTGGAACCATGATCGAGGATATCCACACCATGCTGACTACAGACGATGATTCTCTGGATGAGCTGACCTATATGCATAAACTGAAATAAATTCCAGTGTTCGCTTTAACTCCTTTGTCGGTTTCCACCTGTGAGCAGGAAACGAAAGGACAGGATAACAAAACAGAAGAGGAGTGTACCAGAAAAAATGAATGACAGAAAACGCGCAGTCCGATACGGGATCTCTTTTGTGATCCTTGCGGTACTTTTAATCTTTTTATTTATATGGAATGTAAATTCCGGAAGTATCCACCTCTCTGTGAAGGAGATCCTGAATATCATATTCCGGCATCAGGGAGATGAAACTTCTTATAATATCGTCTGGGAGATCCGTCTTCCCAGGATACTGGCAGTTATCATCCTTGGCGGAGCACTTTCTGTTTCCGGATTTTTGCTGCAGACCTTTTTTAACAATCCTATCGCGGGACCCTTTGTACTGGGAATCTCTTCCGGTGCCAAGCTGATCGTGGCGCTTCTGATGATCTTTTTTTTAAGCAGATCGGTGTCCATCGGTTCCGGTGCCATGATCCTGGCTGCTTTTGCAGGCTCAATGATTTCCATGGGCTTTGTGCTCCTTGTGGCAAAAAAAGTCCACAACATGTCCATGCTGGTCATCAGTGGTGTTATGATCGGCTATATCTGTTCGGCCATCACAGACTTTGTGGTGACCTTTGCAGATGATTCCAACATAGTCAATCTTCACAACTGGTCACTGGGAAGCTTTTCCGGTATGACCTGGGGGAATGTGCAGACTATGGCTGCTGTGGTACTTCTTACCATGGTGATCGTATTTTTTATGTCAAAACCGATCAGCGCCTATCAGCTGGGGGAGACTTACGCGCAGAATATGGGAGTTAATATCAAGGCTTTCCGGATACTTCTGATCCTGCTTTCCAGTATTCTTTCTGCCTGTGTGACCGCTTTTGCAGGGCCGATCTCCTTCGTGGGGATCGCTGTGCCTCATATTGCAAAAAGTCTCCTGAAGACTGCAAAACCCCTGCTTGTGATCCCGGCCTGTTTTCTGGGCGGTGCAGTGTTCTGCCTGTTCTGTGACCTGATCGCAAGAACTGTATTTGCACCGACGGAGCTGAGCATCAGTTCTGTGACAGCAGTTTTCGGAGCACCGGTAGTTATCTATATCATGATTCGCAGACAGCAGAGGATATAAACGATGAAATCATATTTTTTTTATACAGATCAGCTGACCGTAGGCTATGATGGAAAACCGCTGATCAAAGAGATCAATATTCAGCTGAATAAAGGAGAGATCCTGACACTGATCGGTCCCAACGGTGCCGGAAAATCTACTATTTTGAAGAGTATCACAAGACAGCTTTCCCTGATCAGCGGAACGGTATATCTGGAACAGGAACAGATGAGCCGGATGACCAACAGGGAAGTGTCAAAAAAACTGGCTGTAGTACTTACCGAGCGCATGCGACCGGAGCTTATGACCTGTGAGGATGTGGTATCCACCGGACGATATCCCTATACCGGAACTCTCGGGATCCTTTCCGCAGAGGACAAGGAAAAAGTTAAAAGTGCCATGGAGATGGTTCACGCCTGGGATCTGAAGGACCGGGATTTTACAGCTATCAGTGACGGACAGAGACAGCGTATCCTTCTGGCACGCGCCATCTGCCAGGAACCGGAGATCATTATCCTGGATGAACCGACCTCCTTCCTGGATATCCGGCATAAGCTGGAGCTTCTTGCCATTTTGAAGAAGATGGTATTGGAAAAACAGATGACGGTGATCATGTCCCTTCATGAGCTGGATCTTGCCCAGAAGATTTCTGACCAGGTGATCTGTGTTCATGGAGATCACATTGAGAAATATGGTGCACCGGAGGAAATCTTTACTTCCGATTATATTCGGAAGCTTTATGGCATCACCCGTGGAAGCTATAATGCAGAATTCGGCTGCGTGGAAATGGAACCTCCGGCCGGAAAACCGGAGGTGTTTGTGATCGGAGGAAATGGAAGTGGGATTCCGGTATATCGGAAGCTGCAGCGACAGGGGATTCCTTTTGTGACCGGAGTTCTCCATACCAATGATGCAGATTATCAGGTGGCAAAAGAACTGGCTGCAAAAGTGATCACGGAGAAGCCTTTTGAATGCATTTCGGAGTCTGCCTTTGAAGAAGCACTGGAGTTCATGGGAAAATGTGAAAAAGTGTACTGTCCGCTGAAGGATTTTGGTATCATGAATGAAAAAAACCGGGAATTGTTGAAAAAAGCAAAAGAAACCGGAAAATTAAACCAGATCAGATAAGTTCTTTGGGAAAATAAGAAAAGCAATAAAACGCTGTCAGAAATGAGTGATATAATTTCCGGCAGCGTTTTTTATATAATATAAATTACAAATATCTCAGCAGCTGTGTTATAATATGACAAGAACGACAGATCGTGAAGCGCTCGCATTCGTGGAGATGTAAGTAACGAAGAGGAATGTCCGCTTTACACCGCAAAAGTTAAGCAGATACAATCGATCCGAAAAAATATATGGAGGGAAGATCAATGAAAAAAAGAAACATGATCGCAGCTCTGCTCTGCAGTGCATGCCTTGTGGCAGGAAGTGTAAATCCCGTATTTGCAGATGCATCGAAGGTAGTAACACTTGGAGCAGATCTTACGGATGCTCAGAAGCAGACAATGATGAAATATTTTAATGTAAGTTCCGATCAGGTGCAGGTGATGACCATTACAAATGAGGATGAGCATAAACACCTGGATAATATCGCACCACAGTCCCAGATCGGTTCCAGAACTTTGAGCTGTGCCTATGTGAAGCCTACACAGTCCGGCGGGATCAAGGTCCGCACAGCAAATCTGAATTGGGTGACAGGTAATATGATCGCAACGACACTTTCCACATCCGGTGTGAAGAACTGTGAAGTAGTTGCTGCCTGCCCGATGGAAGTATCCGGAACAGGCGCACTTACCGGCATCCAGATGGCATATGAGAAGGCCAGTGGAGAGAAACTGGATGAGACCAAGACGAAGCTTGCCAACCAGGAGATCGTAACCACCGGTGAGCTTGCAGATAAGGTTGGTAAAAATGAGGCGACAACAGTTGTAAACCAGTCCAAGATGGATGTGATCCAGAACGGAGTACAGAATGCAGATGAGATTCAGAATATTGTAATCAATGTGGCTGAGCAGAACAATATTTCCGTAAGCCAGGACGATATTGACAGGATCGTGTCTCTTCTGAAGCAGATATCACAGCAGGATTACAATTATGATGATGTGAAGGAAACACTGGAGCAGGTAGATGCCAATACCACAGGCCAGACCTCTTCCTCTGATGATACTCTGGATGGCGAGAGCAGTGATGAAACCGTAGATGTGGATGCAGATTCTTCTGATGATATCGTCAACAATGTAAATGACAGCATTCTTGGTGACGATGTGATCCAGAGCTCCACAGAGGATCCGGGTCTTGAGGAAGAAACAGGAGCAGATTCTCAGGATACAAGCAATGAGACCGGAATCCCGGATGCTACCGACGACGGAACCTATAGCAATGAGGAAAGCTCGGATGAAAGCAGCACAGACGAAAGTACCTCTGATGAGAGCAGTACAGAGGATAGTGCATCCGACGAGAGCAGTACAGACGAAAGTGCTTCTGACGAGAACAGCACAGAGGATAGTGCATCTGACGAGAGCAGCACAGATGAAAGCGCTTCTGATGAGGCTGCATCCGATGAGACCGGAATCCCGGAGGCAACAGAAGATACAGAATCTTCAGAAAGTACAGAGGGCTCAGACCAGGCAGACAGTGCAGAAAACGATACTTCTGTGCTCAGTGAAGAAGCAAAGAACAATTATGACAAATTTGTCCTCTTTGTAAAAGGCGAGTATGAGGGAGATGCAGATTCCCTTCTCGCTGCAACGGAGGATACAGAGGCAGTGGCAACGGTAACACTGGATGAGCAGACAGCGAAGAGTGTGGCAGAAACTGTTGAGAAGGATTATTATGATATCCTGAAGGATGGTACAGAATCCTATGAGGCAGATGGTACAGAAAAATATCAGAGTACAGAGCTGAATATGATGGATCAGAAGCTGAAGAAGCTGTTCAGTATTGACAGTTCCCAGGAGGACACAGAGGCCACAGACGTGACAGCAGCTATTCTTGCAGATGTTCCCCAGGAAGATAAGCAGACACTTTATAAAGAAACCATGAAATATCTGGCAGGTCTTTACGGCGAGAACACGGACTCTTCTGAGGAATCCGCAGCAGAATAAAAGATTTACAGAAAAAGAGATAAAAAATACCGCAGCAGAGAAAACAACCTCTGCTGCGGTATTTTTTGTGTGCGCCCGGCGGCGCACGTTTCTAACGGGGGCAAGTCCCGAATCCGC
>NZ_JAJCGR010000013.1:0-90480 GCF_020553125.1 Blautia sp. MSK20_18 | reverse complement strand
GGCTTGGACTGTCCGAACTGCTCCGCAAAAATTGAAAAAGAAGTCGGAGAATTGGATGGAGTACAATCCTCAGTTGTAAATTTGATGAAGCAGACGCTGACAATCAATGTTGCTCCAGCTGCCGCAAATACAATAGCCAGTCAGATTGAAACGATTGTCCACAGCCATGAGCCGGGTGTGGAGGTTCAGGAAGAAACAATTATCCCCGTTACAAAGAGTTATTTGTTAAAGGGCTTGGACTGTCCGAACTGCTCCGCAAAAATTGAAAAAGAAGTCGGAGAATTGGATGGAGTACAATCCTCAGTTGTAAATTTGATGAAGCAGACGCTGACAATCAATGTTGCTCCAGTTGCCGCAAATACAATAGCCAGTCAGATTGAAACGATTGTCCACAGCCATGAGCCAGATGTAGAAGTTTCCGAAATTGCACAGGAATACTATATACCTGCAAAAAAACAGGATACCAATACATCCTATAACAATGAGGACAAGAAGTTGACGATTCGTTTAGCGATTGGCGCAGCAATCTATGGTATTGGTATGGCATTGACAGTTTTTGCGAAAGTGCCACTGCCTGTCGAGTTAGTTTTTCTCATTGTCTCCTATATTATTCTTGGCGGGGATGTTGTATGGCAAGCTGTGAGGAATATTTCAAAGGGACGTGTGTTTGATGAACATTTCCTGATGAGCGTTTCTACGATTGGTGCTTTTGTCATTGGTGAATATCCGGAAGCAGTTGCTGTTATGCTGTTCTATCAAGTTGGTGAATTTTTCCAGTCATTGGCTGTTGAGCGTTCCAGAAAATCTATATCAGATTTAATGGATATACGTCCGGATTGTGCTACAGTCAGAAGGAACGGAGAATTGATTACCATATCTCCTGAAAGTGTTGCCATTGGCGAGATTATTATTGTAAAGCCTGGTGAAAAAATCCCATTAGACGGTGTGGTATTGGATGGAGATTCTATGCTGGATACGAGGGCTTTAACTGGAGAATCGGTTCCGAGAAGCGTTCATAAAGGAGACGAAGCACTTTCCGGTTGTATGAATCAGACGGGTGTTTTAACGATTAAGACAACGAAAGCATTTGGTGAATCTACTGCTTCAAAGATTATTGATCTTGTGGAGAATGCGTCCAGTAGAAAAGCACCAACAGAAAATTTCATTACTACATTTGCACGTTATTACACTCCTGTTGTTGTAATCTTAGCAGCTATTCTGGCAATTCTGCCACCGATCCTTCTTGGTGGAGGTTGGACAGAGTGGATTCGCAGAGGATTTGTTTTCCTTGTGGTATCTTGCCCATGTGCATTGGTCATTTCAATCCCGCTGACTTTCTTCGGAGGTATTGGTGCGGCATCTAAACGAGGTGTTCTTGTAAAAGGAAGTAATTATTTAGAGGCGCTTAATAATGTCAGCATTATTGTGTTCGATAAAACTGGAACACTTACAAAGGGTGTTTTCAATGTGACTGATATTCTGCCTGCAAATGGATTTTCAAAAGAACAGGTTCTGGAGTATGCGGTCCAGGCAGAGAGCTTTTCTAACCATCCTATTGCAAAATCCATTCTCTCTGCTTATGGAAAAGAAATTGACCAATCAGTTATCTCTGATTACAAGGAAATTTCCGGATATGGAATCAGTGCCATGGCAGGAAAGAAGAAAGTTTATGCTGGCAATACGAAACTTATGGATTCAGAGCATGTGGAGTACACAGCCTGTGAAAAAGTTGGTACAAAGGTTTATGTAGCAGTAGATGGTCAATATGCCGGATGCATTTTGATAACAGATGAAGTAAAGCCGGACAGCAAAAAAGCAATTTCTGATTTGAAACATATCGGTGTGGAAAAAACAGTCATGCTTACTGGTGATGATGAAAAAATCGGAAAGGCTGTTGCGGAAGAATTGCAGTTGGATGAATATTATGCACAACTGTTTCCTGATCAAAAAGTGGAAAAGGTTGAGCTTTTAGACAGTAAAAAGAGACAGGGAAGCAAATTAGCTTTTGTTGGTGATGGTATCAATGACGCTCCTGTCCTTGCTCGTGCGGATGTTGGTATCGCAATGGGTGGTCTTGGTTCAGATGCGGCCATTGAAGCAGCAGATGTGGTTCTGATGACAGATGAACCATCTAAGCTGGTGGATGCGATTGATGTGGCAAAAGCGACAAAGCAAATTGTCATGCAGAATATAGTGATTGCCCTTGGAATTAAGAGTGTGTTCCTGATCCTTGGTGCTCTGGGTATAGCTGGAATGTGGGAAGCTGTATTTGGTGATGTAGGCGTTACCATAATTGCCGTCTTGAACGCAATGAGGATTTTGAAAAAATAAGAAACGAGGTGGCAATGTGAAACGGAAATTGATTCTGTTAGCAGTTACAATTGTTTTTCTTGCAGGTTTCGGTGCACTTTTGCATTCACCGCCTTCTATGATTGATGCAGTCACAGGAGCAACACCGAAGTCAAAAAAGGCGGCTCAAGCCTCCGCACAGTTGGAAGGCTCTTATGTTCTCGGTATTAATATGATGTCAGATGGTCTCGACAACGAGAACACCCGGAATAAATTAAAAGAATTGGCACTGGACGATTCGGAAACAAATGAAACAGATCTCATGAAAACGGACATTAGTTTTCGGTTATATGTATCTGAGACGGATTATCCGCTTGTCAGTTATGCTAAGAAACTCTGTGACAGGTTGAAACAGGCCGGCTTTTTCGTAGATCTGAAAGAGTACAGTAACACAATGATGCTATCAAGAGTGGTAAGTGGAAAGTATGATGTATTCCTGGCATCGGATGATTTTATTGACGTTACAACGCTAACACAGATGGACTATATGATCATGGACAGCGAAGAAATGAGGTGAGCGGGAATTTATGAGAAAATGGAATACGATTTTGTCTGTTTTAATGCTTCTCATTTTTATGATTCATGGAATCATGGGCAGCTTTATGCTGAACGGAGTTGGAAGTAGTGCAGGGAAACTTCTTGCATGGATTGGTGTTGGTATTCTTGTTGTGCATACGGTGATTGGTGTCATCCTGACAGTTCAGAGTTTACAGACAGCGAAGCAATCAGGAAAAATGTATCTGAGACAGAACGCCATATTTTGGGCGAGACGAGCCAGTGGGATGGCAATACTGATTCTGCTGTTATTCCATATTGGCTTGTTTGGAAAGGTGCAGAATGGGACATATATTTTGTTCCCTTTTACAACGGTAAAGATGGTAACTCAGCTTTTGTTCGTAGCGGCAATCTTTGTTCATATTTTTATCAATATACGCCCATTGCTCGTATCACTGGGAATCATTAGTTATAAAGAACGAAGGAGCGATATTTATTTGATCCTTTCGGTGCTTCTTCTTTTTATAGCGGGAGCGGTTATTTTATATTATATTGGGTGGCAATATCTATGAGTAAGACAATTATTATTATAGGTGCTGGATTGGCAGGACTTTCAGCGGCTTTGCAGGCAGCGGAAAATGGATGCAATGTAAAACTGGTTTCCTCCCTTCCGTCAGAGCGGGCACAGTCTGTTATGGCGGAGGGCGGTATCAACGCAGCTTTGAATACAAAAGATGAAAACGACAGTCCCGAAGAACATTTTACAGATACAATAAAGGCAGCATGTGGTCTGGCAGATCCAAATGCAGTTTGGGGAATGACACAGGCAGCACCGGAGCTGGTGCACTGGTTGCTAAAACTTGGAGTTAAATTTAACATGAGTGGCTATGATGATGTGGATCTGCGGAATTTTGGCGGGCAGAAAAAGAAACGGACTGCTTTTGCACAGAGCGATACCGGGAAGCAGATCATGACAGCTATGATAGACGCTGTTCGCAGGAAAGAAGCATCTGGTATGGTAGAACGGTTCAGCCATCATTCTTTCCTAACACTTCGTCTGTGTGGCAATATTTGTTGTGGCTGCGTAATCAGGGATGAATACAGTCAGGAGACTGTGGAATTACCGGGGGATGCGGTTATTGTTGCCACCGGTGGTATGCACGGATTGTTTGGAAATACAACGGGTTCGCTGAGCAATACAGGAGAAGTCACCGCAGAATTGTTCCGGCTTGGTGTTCCTCTGGCAAATGGCGAGATGATCCAGTACCATCCGACTACTGTGGAATGCGGCGGGAAACGTATGCTTATCAGCGAGGCAGCTAGAGGGGAAGGCGGTAGGCTGTTTGCTCTCAGAAACAATCAGCCGTGGTATTTCATGGAGGAAAAATACCCGGAGCTTGGAAATCTGATGCCCCGTGATATTACCGCCAGAGAAATATGGAAGGTCAGCCATGAATCCGAGGTATTTCTTGATATGACGGAAATATCGAAGGAGGTCATTTCAAATAAGCTGTCTGGCTTAGCAGATGACTGCATGACATATCTGCATAAGGATATCCGGAAGGAACCGGTGCCTGTTTTGCCAGGAATCCACTACTTCATGGGTGGTATTCTTGTGGATGAACAGCACAGAACGTCGATTCAGAATCTTTATGCTGCCGGGGAATGCTGTGCCCAATATCATGGTGCAAACCGTCTGGGTGGTAATTCCCTGTTGGGCGCATTGTACGGAGGACGTGTTGCGGCAAAATCAGCATGTGAACAGGCAGATGTAGTAGATCTATCTTGTGCGACACAGATAGATTTTCCACCAACGTCTCAAATTTTAGAAATAAAGCAATTAAACAAAGTGATGCAGGATACTATGGGCGTTGTCAGAAATGAGAATACGTTGTTAAATGGGATCCAAACGGTACAAGCGCTGACAGGAAATCTTCCATTGATTGGCATGGCAGTTCTAAAGAGTGCTCTTGCAAGAAAAGAAAGCCGTGGTGCACACTGGCGGGAGGATTATCCGAAGAGCAATGACGATGATTACCTTAAAACAACGGTAGCCAGATTTGATGGAAAGCAGATACAGATTTCCTTTGTACCTGTTCCAGAAAGGCGGTGATTCACTTGGTATATAAAATAAGAATCAGGCGGCAGGAGAGTCAGAAATCAGACAGTTATTGGCAGGAATTTGAGTTTGACGGAAGCAAAAACAGCTCTGTTGCCAATGTTCTAAAGGAATTGAACAGTAGAACACCTTTGAAAGATAATTCAGGGAATATAGTTACTCCCATCAGCTGGGAATGTAGCTGTATGGTGCGAAAATGTGGGGCTTGCGCCATGCTGATTAACGAACGTCCGAGGCTGGCATGCTCTACATTTCTACATACGTTAAAAGGTTCTACAATCACCTTGGAACCTTTAAGCAAATTTCCGCTTGTAAGAGATTTGATCGTTGACCGGTCAATTCTGTTTGAAAATTTGAAAAAACTGAACCTTTGGCTTGAAAGTGAAGCTTATATGAATCCGTGGACACATGAACCGAGATACCAGTCGGCACGCTGTCTGATGTGTGGCTGCTGCCTTGAAGTGTGTCCTAACTTCTCTGCAAATGGGACTTTCGCAGGCGCTGTTGCTGCAGTCAACGCATTTCGGATTCTGAATGAAGAACAGGAAATAAGCCATCGGAATGAGGTTTCAACTCAATATAAGGAAAATTATTTTGAGGGATGCGGGAAATCATTAGCTTGCCATAACATTTGCCCGATTGGTCTGCCTGTCGAAGAATTGATCGTGAGGTCAAATTCGGTAGCTATTTGGGGAAGACAGTGAGTATCAAAACGCTGATTAAAAAAACATGATTAACCTACATCTATGGTTTTACCAAAAATAGAGACATATCCTTTGTTTCGGTGTGGTAGCGGTTTTATTATGGACTGGATTCCGTCAAGGATGAATTTGATGCTTCCCTGAGAAGTATATCCAGTCGGAAGAATATGTCTCAGCAAAGCAGCAGAAGAGATATTGATCAAATTATGTCAATGTCTCTTTTTTTATGGAAGAAACAGGCTGATCAGAAATATGCAAAAGAGTAGCCTATTTTAATTATTTAACGAAAGGCGAACAGGGGTGTTCACAAGGGTGTGCACCGTTAAATTGTATCAATTTCGTAGTCGCAACGAAACCTTGCTGTTGTGGATATTACATGAATATATTTTGCGCTAGAATAATTATTGGGTATATGTTAAAATATAAAGAACATATATTCGAACGTTTATCAAGGTGGTGTATAGCATTGACAAAGTCAGAGAAACTACGAAAAATTCAGGAAATATTGGAATTAAAGAATCCACAAGAGAATCTGTATGCAGATCTGTTAAAGACAATAGGAGATTTGAAAACAAATTATGGGGATTACATGATTACGGAGCCGATTGACTGTAATGAGGAACTGAAACGTGTTCCGGGAGCGGATTATGAACTTTGTACGGCGTTGCTGACAATGCTGCTGAGAGAAGATTATTTTTCCAATGGTTCTTTTGAACGGAGATTTGCTGACGGGCAGGTGCTTCCTGTTCTGGTGAGGATGAAGGATGTTTTGAGTGCAGGAGTGTGATTTTATGAAAGTCGGGGATACTGCATATATTGTGGAATCAAACAGGTATGTGAGAGAAGTGGAGATCCGCAGGTGTTCCGGCGGGATGTTCCTGGTACGTTTTACAGATACGGGCGGCGGAATACAGGTGAAGGCTCACAGGCTGTTTGCAACGAGGGAAGAAGCTGAAAAGAGTATTGAGAAGGCACCAGAGACAAAGAGGGTGCGTGGGAATCCGTATGACCGATGGTATTGAACGGATGATAAAGTAAATAAATGATCAGGGGAAACCTGTTGCTGTTTGCGGAGAAATCTGTGGATGGCAGCGGGTTTATTTTTTTGTCCGGAAAGTCAAAAAATCAGGGACCAGGACTCCTTGGAACAGTAGGAGGTGGTTTTTGGCTATGGGAAAAATTGAACTGATCGATACCGGCAGACTGACGGAGAAACAGGCCAGGCTAAACATGGAAAAGTGTGCAGAGTTTCTGGCAAGAATGATCCAGAAGTACGGGGATGTGGTTCTGGGGGAGATTGAGGAGAGAAATTCACAGCTGCAGGGGAAGTGATCGAGTGTGCCGGTGGTCTTTTGGGGCTGCCGGTCTTTTTGCGCTATGGAAACCGCATAGGAGAAGGTGGATTTTGGGGCAGTTTTTTTGGTCGTTCTGCGAGTTGGCACAGACTGGTGATTCCGATATATTTTATGTACGGCAACCGTATGACGATGGGCAACCGAAATGAGGTGAAGATTTGAGAAAGAAATGTTACATATATACCCGTGTTTCTACAGCGGCTCAGACAGAGGGATACAGTCTGGAAGCACAGACAGAGCGGCTTCGGAAGTATGCGGACTATAAAGAAATGGAAGTGGTCAGGGAATACTGTGATGTAGGCAGATCTGGA
This sequence comes from Blautia sp. MSK20_18, assembly GCF_020553125.1. NCBI lineage: Bacteria > Bacillati > Bacillota > Clostridia > Lachnospirales > Lachnospiraceae > Blautia > Blautia sp. MSK20_18. Next base: position 83,150 of record NZ_JAJCGR010000013.1, on the reverse strand, counting down.
ATGAGCATCAAGGGCAGACCGGCTTTTATGGAAATGATGGATGACATTTCCTGTGAGAAAGATGAGATCTCCTGTGTGCTGGTGTTTAAGTTATCCCGCTTTGGAAGAAATGCGGCAGATATTTTGAAGTCTGTGCAGCTGTTGATGGATTTTGATGTGGATCTGGTCTGTGTTGAGGATGCCATTGACAGTTCCACGCAGGGCGGACGTCTGACACTTGCTATCCTGTCGGCTGTGGCAGAAATGGAGCATGAGAATATTACAGTCCAGTTCACGACGGCGAGGATGCAGAAGCTGATGAATGGGGGATGGCCGGGCGGCGGCGTGCCGTATGGATATGTGAGTGTGAATAAGGAACTGGTGGTGGTTCCTGAGGCGGCGGATCTGGTGAGGATGATTTATCAGAAGTATCTGGAACCGGATATGATGCTGAATACGGTTGTGGGCTGGATGAATGAGAATGGTTATAAGCGTGTGGTGAAGGGAGAGGATAAGGTTATCACTTCGGATTTTGTTTCTTCGGTGCTGGGAAATCCTATTTATTATGGGATGATCGTATATAATAGGCGGATAAATTCTGAGGAGATTAAAAAGAATCCGAAAGAGGTTATTTCCATCAGGGGCAGACATGAGGCGATTATTCCGGAAGATGTCTGGATGCGGGTACAGGAAAAGCGGAAGAGCTTGAGAAGACCGCAGAAGAAGGTGGATGATCCGGAGCGGATCAGTCTTCTGTCCGGATTGGTGAAGTGTCCGGTGTGCGGAACAGGGCTGGTTACAAAAAAGAATAAACGGAAGAACAGCAATCGTGGCGGCTATTATAAGATTGTTTATTCTTATGGGTGCCGGAATTATCGTAAGAGTGCAGGGCGTGTCTGTGACTGCTGGCGGACATACAATCAGGAGAAACTGGATAAGGCTGTGATGGAGATTGTGGGAAAGGTGACAGAAACAAGGGAGTTCCGTCAGGCAGTTATGGATGTGGTTGGGGACAGGAGTTCGCTGGATGCCTGTGAAGCGGATCTGAAAAGGACCAGAAAGGAACTGCACAGTCAGGAGCATCTGAAATATAAGCTGGGGATGGAACTGGACAATCTGGATATTTTTGCAGAGGACTATGACGGAGAATATGAGGCTGTTCAGGCAAAGATTGACGGGGCTTATGACCAGATCGAATGTCTGGAGGAGAAGATCCGGAAGCTGAAAAAGAAGATGGAGGCTTTGAAGAAAGGGGTTCGTTCTTCTGATAATATACGAAAGATTCTTGATAACTTTGATCTGCTGTTTGAGAGAATGAGCTGTGAGGAACGCAGGGAACTGTGCAGGCAGTTTATTGAGCGGATTGATGTTTTTTCTGAGGAAAGGGAAGATGGCAGGATCCTGAAAAAGATTGTTTTCCGTTTTCCTGTTTATTATGAGAGCGATGGAAAAAGAAAAGTGAATGATGAGCCGGATGAAATGGTGACTTTTGCAGTGGACTGTACGGAGCATCAGGTGACGGCTTCTGAGGCGAAAGCGACTTACGTAGAGATCCGTGCATATGTGAAAGAGAAGTATGGGATGAATATTCCTACATTATATATATAGCGCAGGTGAAACGGAAGTATGGTCTGGATATGGGGAAAGCGTATAACAAACCAGCGAAAAATAAGAATCATGTGCCAGTCTGTCCGGTGGAAAAGGAAAAGGCAATTCTGGATGCTTTGAAGCATTTTCGGATGCTGGATGAGGATGTGGAGTACAGGAAGGAGAGTGCAGAGTGAAGAAAAAATGTTATATTTATATCCGTGTTTTTACGGCAATGCAGGTGGACGGCTACAGTCTGGAGGCACAGAAAGAAAGGCTGATGAAGTTTGCGGAGTTCCAGGAAATGGAAGTGGTCAGGGAATACTGTGATGCTGGTAAATCCGGAAAGAGTATTACGGGCAGACCGGAGTTTCAGAGGATGCTGCAGGATGTGTCCGAGGAACGTGACGGAGTGGCATTTATTCTGGTGTTTAAGCTGTCACGTTTTGGAAGGAATGCAGCAGATGTTTTAAACTCCCTGCAGTTTATCCAGGATTATGGAGTGAATCTGATCTGTGTGGAAGACGGGATTGATTCTTCTAAGGATTCCGGCAAGCTGACCATCACGGTGCTGTCGGCAGTGGCTGAGATTGAAAGGGAGAATATTCTGGTCCAGACAATGGAAGGAAGAAAGCAGAAGGCCAGAGAGGGAAAATGGAATGGCGGACAGGCTCCTTTCGGATATGATCTGGATTCCAAGAATAGCACTCTGGTGGTGAATGAGGAAGAAGCGGAGATTGTGCGGATTATTTATGACAAGTTTGGGCATACGGATATGGGGGCAGATGCTATCTGTAATTATCTGAACCAGAGAGGTTATACGAAGAAAAAGGTCAGGGGGCATGAGCTGAACTATTTTGCCAGAGGACTGATCATGAAGATTTTGGATAATCCGGTTTATACTGGTAAGATTGCTTACGGGAAGAATGTTACGGAGAAGGTGAAGGGAACGAGGGATGAATACCGGCGTGTGAAGACTGATGATTACCTGCTGGCAGATGGACTGCATGAGGCGATTGTGGATGAAGAGATGTGGGAGGCGGCGAGAGAGAAAAGGAAGAGGACGGGGGTTAAGTGGAATAAGACACGTAGTCTTGAACATGAGCATATTTTGTCGGGACTTTTGAAATGTCCGGTGTGTGGTGCTGGAATGGCAGGAACTGTGAGGAGAAGGAAGAATAAGAAATCTGGTGAATATAAGGATGACTTCTATTATAGATGTCAGCACAGGAGAAAGATTGATGAGGAACATTTCTGTGATTTTAAGCCATCACTGAATCAGAATGAGATCAATGCAGAGGTGGAGTGGTTCATCAGAGGGATGATTGCTGATGAAAGGTTTCATGAGTATATTGGAGAAAGATTGCAGGAAAAGGTGGATGTCTCGAAGCTGGAAGAGAAGAGGAACGGGATCAGCTGAAGGGGCAGTTACAGCAGGTTGTCGGGGCGAAGAATAAACTGCTTGTGATGATGGATACTTTGGATGCTGGCGATAAGCATTATGCAAGGAAGTTCCAGGGCATGCAGGACCGTCTGGATAATCTTTACGACAGGATTTCTGGTTTTGAGAATGAGATTGCCGATGTGGAGGAAAAGATTAAGGCAGCGTATGGAAGACAAATTAGTGAAAAACAACTGTACCAAATCCTGCAAAAGTTTGATATACTGTATGCAGAAATGTCAGATATTGAAAAAAAGGAGTTTATGCAGTTGTTTATTGATGCAATTGAGTTATACCCGGAAAAGATGGATGATGGGCGCATCATCAGGCAGATTGATCTGGCATTTCCGGTGTATTATGAAGGTTTTGAAGGCGAAGCAATTCGGTTGCTCAACGAAAACACAGTCGAGATGGTATGTTTATTGTCCAAACTCCACGAAGCGAAGCATCATGTGAATGTGAGACTTGACATGGACGAGATGGATTTAACGGCGGCTGAGAGCAAGGCTACTTATGAGGAGATAAAGAAGTATGTTGCAGAGTATAATGATGGGATGAAGGTATCTAATCTGTATATTGCACAGGTGAAGAGAAAGTGTGGAATTGAATTAGCGGAGAATTTTAATATTCCTAGGTCAGAGGGAGCAAAGCAACCACAATGTCCGAAGGAGAAAGAAGAGGCAATTATTGGGGCACTGAAAGCATTTCAGATGATTTAAAATCACAAAGAGGAGTGAATTACATGATGTATAATCCACAACTTGATACATTTATCTGCGTTGTAGAAGCTGGAAGTTTTAGTAAAGCGGCAGAAGAATTATATATAAGTGCACCTGCGGTTATTAAACAGATAAATTCTTTGGAAAACAGCTTAAATTTGCAATTATTTGAAAGAACACACAGAGGTCTTATTATTACGGAAGCTGGTAAATCGCTCTATCAGGATGCAAAATATCTGATTCAATATTCAAAAGAATCGTTGATACGGGCGCAGGAAGCAATGAATCATAATGAAGAAATCATTCGTGTTGGAATATCTCCGATGACGCCACCGGAAGTTTTTGTGGAACTTTGGCCTAAGATACAGAAAATATATCCGGAGATGAAGTTTAAATTGATTACATTTGAAAATACACCAGAGAATGCAAGAGAGATACTGGCTAATATGGGAAAGAATATTGATGTGATAGCTGGAATCTTTGATGAAAAAATGCTTGAACTCAGAGGCTGTGATGGCACTGAGATTTCAAGAGAACCATTTTGTGTGGCGGTATCAATTCATCACAGGCTGGCAAAAAAAGAAAAAATTACACTTGATGATCTGGCTGGAGAAAATCTTATGCTCATGCGAAGAGGATGGAGTTATTATGGCGATATGCTAAGGGATGATATGATGAAAAATCATCCTGAAATCAATATTGTAGACTTTAATCTGTACAATGTAGAAGCATTTAACCGATGCGAAAACAATAATGAGGTATTACTGGCATTCAAGAGCTGGGAAAGTGTTCATCCACTGATCAGAATCATTCCAGTAGAGTGGGATTATACTATGCCGTTTGGAATTCTTCATTCGAAAAAACCGTCCATTAAGGTTAAGCGGCTGATAAATGCTATTAACAAGGTAAAATAAAAATTGAATACATGCGAGTAGAAACCTAAAGGTTAATACTGAATAACAAAACGAGACTTCTAATGGAGTCTCGTTTTGTTATACTTTAGCTGAAGTGAAAATGGAGGATACTATATGCAAATAAAGACAATAAGAATGCTTTAGATAAGAGGTAGGATATGAAAAATAAACGATTTACAGCAAAAATATTGATAGATATAGGAATGACGATATGTTTGCTTCTTCTTATGCCATATAGTCTGCTCAGCGAGACTGCACATGAGTGGATTGGTATGGCGATGCTTGTGCTTTTTATTTCACATTACATACTGAATCATAAATGGGTGACCTCTGTAAGGAAAGGAAAATATAATGCGTTCAGAGTGATACAGACAGTATTGGTTATCATCATGCTTATTCTTATAATGGGTTCCATGATAAGTGGAATATTATTGTCAAATCACATATTTAAATGGATAAAGATTTCCGGAACATATATGACAGCCAGACAGATACATATGTTTTGCGCATACTGGGGACTGGTGGTGATGTCATTACATCTCGGATTTCATTGGAATATAGCGGTAGCAATGGCAGGACGATTATGGGAACATCCATCCGTCATCAGAACATGGGCAGCAAGATCTGTCGCAACCACAATTGCAGGTTATGGTTTATATGCATTTTACAGGAGACAGATAGGAGATTATCTGATTATGAGGATGCATTTTGTATTTTATGATTATGAAAAGGGGATCTTTCCTTTTCTGCTGGATTATCTGGCAGTAATGATATTGATTGCATTTATTGGATATTATAGTGGAGTGTTTCTAAAGAAAACAGGTAAGAGAAAACGAAAAGGTTCATACTGAAAGAAGGTGGTGTATTTATGGAAAAGCGGAAATTAGTACTTACAATTATTGGAGTTGTTATTTTAGCAATGGTAATCATGGTATATATCTACTTTTCAAAACCCGGCAGGGATGAAAAGAAGAATCAACAAACAATAAACCAGGTACAGACCGTACAGCAGAAGACAGATGAGAAAAAAGAAAATACAGAAAAAAATACATCCGGAGATGAATTGGAAAATGTTACGCCGGGAAGCGAAGAATACCGGGGCTTCCTCCTGGATAATGTTCTTCATTCTCCAAATGAAGGGGACATTCATTACAATGTATATATTCCGGATGCATATGACGGGACAAAGGAATATGCACTATATGTAACATTACCCGGATATCAGGGATTATATTTTCAGGGCGTGGGAGAAAATATCCGGACAGAAGATTTTGGATTTGAAGCACAGAAGTATATTACCGATATGATTATTGTAGCTCCACAGTTAAATGACTGGGGACAGACATCAGCAGATCAGACAATTGAACTGACACAGTATTTTCTGACGCATTATATTATTAATCCATCGAAAGTATATATTAATGGTTATTCCGGAGGAGGAGAAACCCTGTCACTGGTATTGGCAAAGCAGCCGGAATTATATACAGCGGCACTTATGTGCAGCTCTCAGTGGGATGGTGCATATGAGCCGGTTGTGGAGATGAAAACGCCGGTATATTTTGTGATTGGCGAAAGCGACGAATACTATGGATCAGAACCTTTTAAAGAGGCATACCAGCAGATACATGAGCTTTACAAAGAACAGGGATTACCGGAATCAGAGATTGATAAACTGGTGGTACTGGATGTAAAAGATAAAGATTACTTTGAAGGAACACCGGTCACTTATCAGCATGGCGGTGGCTATCTGTTTTGTCGTGACAAAGAAATTATGGGATGGCTGTTCAATCAGTAAGAACCAGAATAAACCGAAAGGTTAAGACTGAAAAACTTATCGAAACTTCTCAAAGGAATCTATCAGTATTATAGTATGAATGTAAGATAAATGAAAGAAAACAAGGAGGATACGACAATGGAATATATTTCATTAAATAATGGTGTAAAAATGCCAATACTGGGATATGGCGTATATCAGGTAACAAAAGAGGAATGTGAAAGATGTGTGCTTGATGCTTTAAAAGTTGGATACCGGGCGATTGATACAGCACAGAGTTATTTTAATGAGGAAGAGGTTGGGAATGCAATCCAAAAGTCAGGCATTCCAAGAGAAGAAATCTTCCTTACAACAAAGGTGTGGGTCGAACATTATGGATATGAAGAAGCAAAGAAATCAGTTCTTGAATCCATGAAAAAGTTAAAGACAGATTATCTGGATCTGGTATTGCTTCACCAGCCATTTTCAGATGCTCACGGTGCTTACCATGCATTGGAAGATCTGTACGATGAGGGAAAAATCAGAGCAATCGGATTTCCAACTTTTATGTAGACAGAATGGTTGATTTTGCATCCTTCAACCGCATTAAACCTATGGTAAATCAGGTGGAAACCCACATCTTCAATCAGCAGAAAGAGATGAAGGAATGGGCAGACAAATATGATATCCGGTTAGAAGCATGGGCACCATTCGGTGAGGGCAGAGGAGGCACCTTTGAGAATCCTGTCATCGCAGAGATTGCAGAAAAATATCAGAAGACTCCGGCACAGGTTATGCTTCGCTGGCATATTCAGAGAGGGGTAGTGGTTATTCCGAAATCAACACACATTGAGAGAATGGAAGAAAACTTTAATGTTTTTGATTTCACACTTTCTGATGAAGATATGAAGACTATTGCAGAACTGGACAAGAAGACAAGCTCCTTCTTCTCGCATCAGGATCCGAATATGGTGGAATGGTTCGTGAAGATGGTTGAGGAAAGAAAAAAGAATAATGACAGTTCAAAAGAAAAAAAGAACTGGTAAGCATAAGAGGAAAAATCAATGAAAGTATTACTTGTCAATGGAAGTCCACACAAAAATGGCTGTACTTATACAGCTCTTTGTGAAGTATCCAGTGCATTAAATGAAAATGGCATAAGTACAGATATTTTTTGGATTGGAAACAAGCCGATTTCAGGATGTATTGCCTGCAGAAAATGTCAGGAAAAAAATAAATGCATCCTGGATGATATCGTGAATGAATTTCTGGAAATAGCAGGGGATTATGACGGATTCGTATTTGGAACTCCGGTACACTGGGGTGGTGCAGGCGGTGCAATCACATCCTTTATGGACAGAGTCTTTTATGCCGATTTAAACGGTGGCGGCGACAGATTCCGCCTGAAACCTGCCGCTGTGGTAATTTCAGCAAGAAGGGCCGGAACAACGGCCACATGGGATCAGGTAAATAAATATTTTGGTCTGATGCAGATGCCGATTATCACATCGAGATATTGGAATATGGTACATGGGACGAATCCGGATGAAGTAAAACAGGATCTCGAAGGAATGCAGGTTATGCAGATCCTTGGAAACAATATGGCATATTTCATTAACTGTAAAAATGTTGCGACAAAAATGGGAATTGAAATGCCAAAGGCACCGGATTTTGTATTTACCAATTTCATCCGATAGAAATTAGCGTGACAAACATTTTATACGACAGGAGGTGACCTTAGAATGAAAACAAAGAAAATAGCAGCAGTACTCTTAACATGCATCGTGGCAATCGGTTTGATGGCAGGATGTGGAGCAAGCAATACAAACCAGTCTGCTTCTAATAATGACAGCCATTCTACAAGTACAAACCAGTCTGGAAATGAAGAAGCGGATACAAATTCCGAAAACACTACAGATACAACAGAAAATACATCAACAGGAAATGGAAAAACATTGGTTGTATATTATTCAGCTTCAGGAAATACAAAAGATGTTGCTGAAAAGATAGCAAAAATTACAGAGGCAGATCTGTTTGAAATAGAGCCTGTGGAGCCATATACAGATGATGACCTTGACTGGACAGATGATGACAGCCGGGTGTCAAGAGAACATGATGATGAGAGCTTAAGAGATGTGGAACTGGTGTCTACAACAGTTGATAACTGGGATTCATATGATACGGTATACATTGGCTATCCTATCTGGTGGGGAATTGCAGCATGGCCAGTAGATAACTTTGTAAAAGAGAATGACTTTACAGGAAAAACAGTCATCCCATTCTGTACAGCAGCGACCTCGGGAATCGGTGACAGCGGTAATCTTCTGGAAGAGATGACAGGAACAGGTGACTGGAAAGAAGGGGAACGATTCCATGGTGGAGCGTCTGAATCAGATATCAGTTCATGGATAGACAGTCTTGGATTATAAAAGAATATAAAAATATTTGGAGGAATCGTAATAAGTAAGACATAACCTTTAGGTTTAAACTGCCTAACAAAGAGAGACTTCTGTCCGGAGTCTCTTTTTCTTATACTTACAGTAAAGTTTGAAATATAGAAAAGGAAGATAAAGATGGAGATAAGAATTTTAGGAAGAGACTTAGAAGTATCAGAAATCGGATTTGGATGTATGGGAATGAGTCATGCATATGGAACTGTTTCAACACAGAAAGAAGCAGAAGAATTGATTGAAAAAGCGATCGATGAAGGCTGCACATTTTTTGATACGGCAGAGATATACGGAACAACAGAAGACCCTCATCACAATGAAAAACTGCTTGGGAAAGTGTTAAGGCCATATAGAAACAAAATTGTCCTTGCATCAAAGTGTGGGATACGTTTTGATGAAACTGCAACAACTGTAAATAAACCTTTGATTCCTGATGGACGACCGGAGACGATTAAAGCATCGATTGAGGGATCTTTAATGAGACTTAACACAGACCATCTTGATTTATATTATATTCATCGTATTGACATGACTGTACCGATTGAAGAGACGGCAGGAGCTATGAAGGAGTTAATGGAGCAGGGAAAAATCACACACTGGGGGTTATCAGAAGCTAGTGAAGAGATTATTCGACGTGCACATAAAGTATGCCCGGTTACAGCGATTCAGAACAGATATTCCATGATGTACAGGGATTATGAGAAATTATTCCCGGTGCTTGAAGAATTGAAAATAGGATTTGTTGCATTTTCGCCGCTTGCAAATGGATTACTGACAGCAGCATATCATTCCCATGGGGAATTTGAAAAGCCGGGAGATTATCGAAGCGCAATGCCACAGTTTACAGAAGAAGGATTAAAGGAAAATAATGAATTTATGTCCTGGATGAAAGTGATTGCAGAAGAAAAAAATGCCACGCCTGCACAGATTTCTCTTGCATGGATGCTTGCAAAGAAACCATATATCGTACCAATTCCGGGAACAAGAAAAGTAAATAGACTGGAAGAAAATATGGAATCAGCAGATATAAAGCTGACTCAGGATGAAGTAAAATCTATTGATGAGATGCTTGCCCATATGCCGATGTCGCAGGTGTTTGGAGGTTCAAAAATACAGAAGAAATAAAAGAGGTGAGCAATGAAAACAAGGAAAAAGATAACCATCGGGGTAATAGTGGCTTTCTTAGCGGTAGTCATGGTGGGTTATATCTATCTGTTTACAGGGGCTAAAATAAGTAAAGGAGAATAGAGATAATGAAGAAAATGTTAGTTGTATATTATTCCTGGTCAAATGGAAACACGAAAAGAATTGCAGAGCAGCTGACTAATGGGACAGGTGCAGATATTGCGAGAATCGAAACAACAGAGCCATACAGCGGCAGTCATGAAGATGTGGTTGAACAGGGAAAAAGAGAGGTAGAGGCAGGCTTTATGCCTCAGATCAATCCGATATCTGTAAATCTTGCTGATTATGATGTGATTGCTATCGGAACTCCAACGTGGTGGTATACGATGGCACCTGCAGTGCTTACATTTTTGACAACAAATGATTTTACAGGAAAGACAGTGATTCCATTTATGACAAATGGTGGATGGCCGGGGCATGTTATAAAAGATATGGAGGAAAATTGCAAAGGAGCTGCCTTTGCACATGAAATGCAGATTCAGTTTGATTCCAAAGGAAAAGATCATCTGGAAACTTCAGAAGAGGTGATTACAGAATGGATTGGGCAGATAAATACTGATATAAACAAATAACCATAAGGAGAGATAAAACAATGAGAAAAAATTTTGGAGCAAAGCCATTTTTATATCCACAGCCGGTTATGATTCTGGGAACCTATGATGAAAATGGAAAGGCAAATGCAATGAACGCTGCATGGGGCGGAATTGTAGGTGCAAATGAGATTATTGTAGATTTGTCTGCCCATAAGACAACAGACAATATTATAAAAAATAAGGCTTTTACAGTAGGGGTGGCAGATCTTGAACATCTGGTTGCCTGCGATTATGTGGGAATTGTTTCTGCAAATAAAGAAGCAGATAAGATGAAAAAAGCAGGCTTTACTACAACGAAAGGTGAATTTGTAAATGCACCAATCATCAATGAACTTCCATTGACTCTTGAGTGTGAACTTGTAAAAGTCATTGATGGCAGCAAGTATCTTGCGGAAATTAAAAATGTAAGTGCAGATGAGAAATATCTCGGTGATGACGGAGAAATTGATCTTAGTAAGTTTACACCAATTACATATGATCCGGTACATCACGGATATTACAGACTTGGAGAACGTGTGGGAAATGCTTTTAAGGATGGAGCAAAGTTAAAATAAGGACAGGTGATTAAAGTGAAAAAAATTGTACAGACAGCAGGAAGAAACGCACTGAATGAATTTGCACCACAGTTTGCACATTTTAATGATGATGTTTTGTTTGGAGAAAACTGGAATAATCAGGATATTGATGTAAAGACAAGATGTATTATAACAGTCACAGCACTTATCGCTTCAGGAATGATTAATACATCTTTAGTACATCATTTTGAAAATGCAAAAGCTCATGGAGTGACTCAGAAAGAAATTGCAGCCGTGATTACCCATATAGCATTTTATGCAGGGTGGCCAAAAGGATGGGTGGCATTCAATCTTGCAAAAGATGTCTGGAGTATAGACGAAGGTGATCTTTCATATGAAGATGAAGCAATGAGAGCTCATGCTAAAAAGATGATATTCCCGATTGGAGAGCCAAATGATAAATTTGCACAATATTTTACAGGGAAAAGTTTTTTGGCTCCTGTGTCTACGTCACAGGTTGGAATTTTCAATGTGACTTTTGAACCTGGTTGCAGTAAACTGGATTATGTAGCATAAGAGTGTATAGCGTGTCTGTAGTCTGATTTTTGCCATAAATAAGTACAGGATACACAGAGAATAGAAAAGAATGTGTATTCAGTTAAATAAGAAATAGATAGCTGGTATGAGAGAACAAGGAGTCTTTCATACCAGTTTTTTTGTGGGAAAAGGGATAGGTTGCACAGAATCTGCCAGGAGATTTCAGTAGGTTTGGTGAATAGCTTTCTCCCAGAAGTGTGGTATAGTCTTGTGCTTGGAACAGGAAAACTACACAGAAGGGAGACACCGATATGACAGCACAGCCAGATATCATCTGGAATGAGCAATGCTTGGGGATACGGATAGGAGAACAGGTTTGCACCTATCTGAAAAAGCATGATGCGGAATACCAGAGACTGCAAAATAAAATACTGGAACTTACAGAGAGGTATCCAGTAATAGAAACATTTATGGAGTCGAATCAGGCAATCAGTCTAACGACAGAAGAGCATAAGGCAGTGCATCAATATTTCCGACTGGAAAGCGAAAAGGAAATGATAGAAGAACAGTACCATTTTTATATGGGACAGGCTCAAATGATCTCCTATGGAGCAATGCTTGGAAAAATTAAAAAAGCAATATTGGGAAATGATGACGGTGACACAAAGAAACTGCTGGAGTTGCTGCTGGATACCTGGATTGATGAGGTTGAAGATCAGCTGAAAGAAAATACAGTGTACCAGGGAATGCTTGAAAAAATATCGAAATATGAAGAACAGGTTCAGACAATGGGATTATCAAAAGAAAAGCGAAAAACAATAGACAAATACGTTACTGAAGTTAGTGAGAGATGGATATTATATGCGGAATCTTTATATCAGGCTGGCATGCATAAAATTCTGGAACTATTAAATTTGTAAAAAAGGGACGGATAAAATGGGGAAGCACGAAAGGAACTTCCCCATTTGTCACTTCTATTCATCTTTGCCATCAATGAGAAATATGTATGAAACCTGAAAGATTTCAGCAATGGCTTTTAATTCAAGATCAGTGACATAACGCTTGTTTGTTTCGATTCTGGTGATTACATTTTTATCCATATCGTAACCAGCTAACTGGAGTTTATAGGCAAGATCACGCTGAGACATATTGTGGGTCTTGCGAAGTTCAATCAATCGCTGGCTAATCAGATTCTTCTCACCAGACTGTGTCCTTGGCTTTGGCATCTTAAATCTCTTCCTCTCTGGTAAAAAGATGGTTTGTCTCACTTTTTGCACCATCTGTATTGATTTTAACGATTGGACAAGGTAGAATCGGTTGTAAAAATGAGACAAAGACAGAAGAGAAGGGAGAAATGTATGGAGCAGGCAAAGATAGAGCAGCTTGCATTTTTATATTTATGTAGCGAGCATGATAAAAGGTTATTACTCAAGAAAGAAAAAATGCAGTTAGCTGATTTTGACAGGCTGACCTATCTGATTTATCATCTTGGTTTTAAGGAATATCATACAAAAGTCTGGATGGAATTTACAGGAGATTTCAAAAAAGAATGGGAATGTTTGAATGCACTCCGGGAAACAGGTGGGAGTGTTGGAAATATAGGCAGTACAAAATCAGAAATCAGACTTCATGAAATATGGATTCAAGATTTTTGCAAAAATGTGTCAACAGAAGTCCGAAGATGGATTCAAGATCTAGTACTGCATCCATCTAGTTTTTAAAGTGTTGTTGGATATAGCTTTGCCAGTTTAATTCTGGCATCAGCTGTCGTGAACTGCCAGTTTATTTTTACGCATTTTGCATTTCGATTCACTGTCCAGCTACGAACCTGTTTTTCAAAACTTTCGAGATCTGGAAATGGTTTTGCAAGTGCCTGGCGGCTCATAACCCCTATTTCTATTTCTGCCATATCCAACCAGCTTCCATGTTTTGGCGTGTAATGCCATTCAAAACGTTTGGTTAAACGGTTGGCTTCTTGTGCTGAAAATGCCTTGTACAAAGAAGATGGCGCATGGATATTTAAGTTATCGGTGACCAATATGATTTTTTCCGCTTTTGGATATAATTCATCTGCCGTATAGCGAAGAATTTCAGCAAAATCAATTGCTGTCCGGGTTTGTTTTACAACAGTTTCCCGTTTTCCTGCCAACGGCTCAGATATCATAAAGATATCTGCAACTCCATTCCGGACATAAACAGAATCCAATTTTTCTGGTTCCCCTGGCTTACAGGGAACCCGTTTTTCTATGATTAGCTGTTTATTCGTTTCATCAATACAAACTACCGGTCTGGACGGATCATATGATCTTTGATATACATCCAGAACATCCTCCATTTTTGCTACGAATTCTGCATCAGCCTGGGGGATGCACCACTCTTTTACAAGCCACGGTTTAATTTCGTTTTTTTCATAACGTTACAGACCGTACTATCGGTGATGTAATCAACAACTTCCAGCCGTATCAGTTCCTCCGCGATAGCCTGCATGGTCCAACGGGAAGCCCCTTCCGGAGGTGTCGAACAGGCAATTGCACAAATCCTTGCTTCTACATCACCTGTAACTTTTCGGTGTCGGTTTTTTTGCTCTTTTCTTCCAAGGGCAGATTCCATACCTTCTGTTACAAAACGCTGGGCAATTCCAGCTATTGTACTATGGGAAGCACCATATGCTTCTTTGATACGGTCATATGTCCAGGAACTATTTTCAGGCTTTTGATCCAGCTTTAGTAAGATTTGAGCATGCTTTATACGATAGCCCTTTCCACCCTTTTGGATGAGAGATTTGAGTTCCTGTATTTCTGTATCAGTAAGTGTAACATGATAACGTGGCATTGCGTATCCTCCAGAACTGTTTTTTGAATGGAGTATAGCAAAAAAGCAAGTAACTGTAAACTATTATTACTAGATGGATACTATACTAGATTATAAATAAAAAATATACAGTAGAGCATTTTTATGGTATTATTGTCAATAGAAATGAGTTTGTAAAGTAGATTAACAAGTGAAATTGAAAAGGATTACTCCCAGTAGATTTAATAGTTAATTTAGCAACGGTTCTAGTAGATATTGTGCCTGCGTTCCTTAGAAAATTTATATATAAGTTCAGAGGACGCAGTATTTAAAAAATCAGGAGTGGAATAATGAATCTTTTATCGAAACTTAGTTCTAGTGCAAAAGCCAAAACAATAGAGCCTAGAGAAATTTTTATGACATTACCTTCAAAAGCACCAGGTTATGGATATCCTAGAGATGTTCAAAGCGAAGTATGGAAAAAGTGGTTTGATATAAGAAATGAGAAAAATGTAATTTTAAAAATGAATACTGGTAGCGGTAAAACAGTAGTTGGGTTGATTATGCTTCAGAGCTGCTTAAATGAAGAAAAAGGACCAGCTATATATGTTGTGCCTGATAATTATTTGGTTAAGCAGGTTATTGATGAGGCTAAGAGATTGGGAATTTCTGCAACGGAAGATAAAGATGATTATAGCTATTCAAATTCAAAAGCAATTCTTGTTACTTCTATTCAGACTATTGTAAATGGTTATAGTTATTTCGGGATGAGAGAAGGTGGCAATTACCCTATAGGAAGTATTATTATTGATGATGTACATGCGTGTATGGATAAAATCATTAGTCAGTTTATGATAAAAATTGATGCTGAATCAGATGCCTATAAGGAATTAATTGCTATATTTAGTTCTTCGTTAAAAGACTACAATCCAAAAAACTATATTGACATTGTTGAAATGAAAGATTGTCGAAAAAAAATGCTTGTGCCTTATTGGGAATGGCAGAGACAGCAAGATAACATTTATAGAATATTAACGAAATATGATAATAGTAAGAATTCTGCAATATATTTTGGGTTGCCGTTGATAGAGCGAAGCTTGGAAACAAGTGATTGTATAATTACTGCTTCTGCAATTGAAATATCACCTAAGGGAATTGATTTAGATAAGATATCGAGTCTTGAAGAAGCAAGTAGACGCATATATATGAGTGCAACATTAGCTGATGACAGTGTGTTTGTTTCTGCGTTAGGATTAAATACAGAAGATATGAAGAACATTATTACGCCAGAGAATGCTAATGATATTGGCGATAGACTCATTATTTTTCCAAAGTACGTAAATAGTGATATATCAGAAATTGAGATAAAGGAAAAAATTGAGAAAATAGCTGAAAAGTATAATGTTGTAATACTTGTCCCTTCTTTTTCCAGAGCAAAATTTTGGGATGAACGTGGAATACGAACAGCGACAAAAGATAACATAGATAAAATAGTTGCAGCATTAAAAAGCGGTAAACATGTAGGAAAAATAATTTTTGTTAATAGATATGACGGAATTGATTTGCCGGGTGATGCTTGTAGAATGTTGGTTATTGACGGGCTTCCTCCTTTAAATAGCATTAAGGATAGATATATTCAAAGTGTAGCTCCTCAGAGCACTGTTTTATTAAGGGAACAAGTCCAAAGAATTGAGCAAGGCATGGGGCGTGGAATTCGTTCTAATGACGATGAGTGTTGTATTGTTCTTATGGGTGATGAGCTTACAGATGTGTTATCACGAAATAGAGGAATAGATTATTTTAGTGTAGCGACAAGATGCCAATATGATCTTTCAAAACAATTATGGGATTTATTGGTTAGTGAAACTGGTTCAAAGCCAACAATTGATCAAATATTTGAACTTGCAAATTATTCATTAGAGAAAAATGCAGAATGGGTTGCAACCTGTAAGGAAAATTTGGCTGCTGTCAAATACTCAAATGAGGCAAAGGTAGATGAAAAAATAGTTGCTCAGAGAAAAGCTTTTGAAAATGCTATAAATATGCAGTGGTCTGATGCTGCAAATACTATTAAGAGTGTTAAAGATAAAGAGAAAGACAAAAAAACTAAGGGATATTTATACCAGATTCAGGCTGAATATACCAATAAAATAGATCCGGCACTTTCTCAAGAAGTGCTAAAAGCGGGCAAAAAATTAAATGCAGCTATTCTGTCGCCTATTGCGGGAATACAATATCAAAGAACAATTAATACAATTCCGCAGGCACAAGCCATCAGTACAAATCTAGATGCTGAAAAACTTGGGTTAAATGAACTGTTAGTATATGTAGATGGAATTTTGGCAAATTTATGTATGGGAAGCGAATACGAAAAGTTTGAGGAGGCATTAAGTCAAATAGGAACAATTCTTGGCTTTGTATGTTCAAGACCTGATAAAGAAACAGGAGGATACGGACCTGATAATTTGTGGGCAATTGACACTGGCAAATATTTGGTTATTGAATGTAAAACAGAGGCCACTACTCAAACAATAAAGAAAGATTATTGTAATCAATTATCGGGATCAGTTAATTGGTTTAAGGAGAATTATATATACCCAAATGAATGTGTACCAATAATGATTCATCCATCTAAAGTTGTTGATGAGGTTGCATCTCCTGATGAAAATATGAGAGTGATGACCGAGAAAGAACTAACATGTTTTAGAAAAAATCTTCGAGATTTCTATAGTACTCTTTGCCAGAACGGAAATCTTAGTGATGTAAATAAAATTAATGAATTGCTGCGTATATATAAACTTAGAAAAGATGATATTGTCAATAGGTATACAGTTAAGTTTGAACGGAAGGATTAAAAGGACAAATTATAAAAATAAACAGCAATGGAATTAGTGCAAAGTTATATTATTTTACAGCACTGATTGACAAATAAAAAATGATGGAATACAGCTATGTGTGTTTATTTGCAAATATACATAGCGGTATTTTTTATTACGGGCAGGGCTCTTCGGGGTTCTGCCCTTTTTCTCTTTTTCCAGACCAAAAGACCACCTGCTGGAAAAGAACAAGAAAAACCAGAAAGGATGTGGTGACTTATCATTATAGGAATTGACCATGGATATTATGCCATAAAAACTCCCCATGTATGTTTCCCGACCGGACTGACCGGATACGATTACGAGCCGTATACCATGCAGAATGTCCTGCAGTACAATGGGAAATTTTATGTGTGTGGAACCGGGCGGCAGACGCTGGTGAGAAGTAAGACTTCCAATGACAATTATTATCTTTTGACAATGGCAGCCATTGCCCAGGAAATCCGCTATCGCCGGGGAGAGCGGAAAACAGATGTAGTTCTGGCAGCCGGTCTTCCACTGGCAAGTTTTGGCAGGGAGAAAAAAGGCTTCCGGGAATATCTGTTTCGGAAAGAGCAGCCTCTGCGTTTCCGGTACGAGGATGAGAGCTATGAGATCCGGATTCAGGATGTAAAACTGTTCCCACAGGGATACTCAGCCCTGGCTCTCCACCCGGAATGTGTTCGGGACGAGCCTTCTGTTCTTCTCGCAGATATCGGTGGCTGGACCGTAGACCTGATGCGGCTGGACAACAGTGTTCCAAATGCCGCTACCTGCCGCAGCCTGGAACTTGGTGTGATCCGGTGTGTGGATGAGATCACCGAGCAGGTACGCAGAAATACCGGACTGTCTGTAACGGATATTCAGATCGAACGTGTTCTGAACGGCCAGAGCTGCAGCATGGACCCGGCCGCAAAAGAAATCATTGTCCGGCAGGGAAGGCTCTACACGGAGAAAATACTGTCTGCAATTATGGAAGCCGGGTTCGATCTGAAGGCAATTCCGTCCGTGATCATGGGCGGCGGAGCCAGCATTCTGAAACGGCACGTGACACCGCAGGACGGGCTGTGTCGGCAGATTTACCTGACAGACGTACACGCCAATGCTTCCGGCTATGAGCGGATTGTGGGGCAGATGTGCGCGAAGTAAAGAGACCCGTTTTCTCGTTCCGCCTGAACCTTGATAACCCAGATCACAAAAAGGCATGGGAGATCCTGCAAAGTGTTCCAGATGGACAGAAGAGCAGCTATCTGGTTCAGGTGATCTTAAAAGATCAGGAAAACAACCAGCTGGAGAAAAGCATCCGGCAGGCAATCCGGGAAGAACTGGCAGGTGTTTCCATTTCTGGCTCCGGGGAGAGTGTTTCAAAAAAGGAAGAAATCCCGTCCCAGATGCTGGATTTTCTCTCCGGGCTTGAGGATGCATTCTGAAAAAGTCAAGTCTTTCCTGGTGATAAAATAGCCAAATTTCAAGCAGTCAAATTAGTATAAATCACGGATTTTTGAAAGGGGTGATGCCTATTGAATGTTATTGGATCTGCATCCTTTGGGAGCTTTTGAGAGCCTCATATTCGTTGGGTATTGTGAATAGCTTTCTGTCACGTTTTAGGGTATGTTGTATGTAGAAAAAAGAAAGGAGAACGAACACAATGGAGATGAAAAACATATGCGGAAAAATCCCGGTAGAGCTGCATGAAAAGCTAAAACTGGAAGTCGAAGAGTTAGGAATCAGCATACCAAAATACCTTGAAATGGTAATCGAAGAACACATGACAAGAAAAGGAGAAAAGGCGAACATGGCAGATTTAAGAACAGTAGCAGTACAGGTAACCGAGGATTTATTTTCCAGACTGAAAGCAGTCCTCGCCAGGAATGGCATGAAACAGAAAGACTTCTTAATCGGGCTTATCGAAGATGCAATCGAAAAAGAAGAAGCCAAATGGAAAGCAGAGTCAGAGGAAGCCGAAGAAACAGAAATGGAAGATCCTGAGACTGCAAAATCAGAACCGGATGAAGAGTCAGTAGAACCTGAAGCAGAAGAGCCTGAGACAGAAGCACTGGAAGCTGAAACAGACGGAGAAATGACAGAACCGGACGAAGCTGAAGCAGATGAAGAGCCGACAGAGCCAGAAAACGAAGAGCCAGCGGAAGCAGAGCCAACAGAACTGGAAACCGAAGAAGCAGAAGAATCTGAGCCAGAGGAAGCGGAATCAGAAGAATAGACATCACAAAACAGAAACCAAGAGACGGAAACGGTGCAGAGAAATCTGCACTGTTTTTTTCGCAGCGAAGGGAGGCTGATAGCCGGAACAATTCGATTTTTTGACCTGTTCAGTGGAATCGGAGGATTCCGAGAAGGGCTGCACAGGGCAGGGGGCTTCACCTGTGTCGGACACTGTGAAGCAGATGCATATGCAGACCACAACTACCGGGTGCTGTTTGATACGGAAGGAGAGTGGTTCTGCAATGACGCAAGAAATATTGAAACAGAACGAATGCCGGACTTTGATCTTTTATGTGCGGGATTTCCTTGCCAGGCATTCTCAATCGCTGGACGAAGGGAAGGATTTGCCGATGCAAGAGGAACCCTTTTCTTTGAAGTTGCCAGACTGGTTGCAGACAAACGACCTGCGTATTTTCTCCTTGAAAACGTACCCGGTCTGCTTTCGCATGACAAAGGGCGGACGTTTCACACCATCCTCAGTACGCTATCTGAACTGGGGTATCATGTCGAATGGAAAGTGCTTAACAGCAAGGATTTCGGAGTCCCCCAGTCAAGGAAGCGGGTGTATATTGTCGGATATCTTGATGGAAGATGTGCCGGAAAAATATTACCTTTCCCAAAAGCAAATGGAACAGCTCTTATACAAGTCCATGCTGGCAAACAGGGAGAAAGAGTCTACGCAGAAGAAGGACTGAGCTGCACGCTGACCAGCGGGTCTGGTGGTATGGGCGGCAAGACCGGATTATACGAAGTCGGTATCCCAATCAAGGAAAACACCCGAAAAGGATACAAGATGGCCTACGAGGGGGACAGCATCGATCTCGGATATCCGGGAATCAACAGTCGCAGGGGGAGAGTCGGGCATGAGATCGCCCATACCCTGACGACCGGAAACCAGCAGGGAACACTGCATTTTGTAGATATCTCCCCTCCGCCGCTGGTGACAGACGTTGCAAGATGTCTGAATACCAGACAGGATTCCAGCATCCATAACCACAGAGGCGAAAGTTCCGGGGTGCTGGTGGAAGAACCGCCAAGGGCAGTGCTGACACCGGCCAAGGAAAAAGTCCGCCAGAATGGAAGAAGGATGAAAGAACCGGAAGAGCCAATGTTCACCATTACGGCAACTGACCGTCATGGAGTGATTTACCACGGCAGAATCCGCAGGCTGACGCCAAGGGAGTGTCTGCGGCTGCAGGGATATCGGGATGGTCAGATTTCCAAGATGGAAAAAGAAACATCGGATAACCAGCTTTACAAGCAGGCCGGTAATGGTGTCACTGTCAATGTCATTGAAGCAATAGGCAGAAATTTGAAAGCAGTAGATGAAGAGATCCAAAGCGGCTCACCTGTTCCAGAAGCGAAGGGTGGGTGAAGCAGATCGACCTAAAAGACCAGTATTTTGGTACAGAGATTGAGATGACAGGTATCAGCCGCTATGATGCGGCTGTTGCGATTGGAAGAATGTTCGGAACAGAGCCATATCATATCCGTTCTTACGATTCCTGGTGTGTAAAAGATTCAGATGGAAAAACGTGGAAATTTTCAAGAGACAGCAGTATCGACTGTGAAAGGCTGGCAAATGGTACTGTAATAGATGCCGATGGAGATTATTCGACAGAAATGGTATCCCCGAAATTGGAATATTCGGAAATGGGGAAACTCCAGGAAGTGGTGCGGTGTGTCAAAAACGCAGGTGCTTTTGTCAATTCATCCTGTGGCATGCATGTCCATGTGGACGCATCCAATCATACACCAAGGAGTCTGAAAAATGCACTGACGATCATGTACTGCAAAGAGGATATTCTGTTCAAAGCCTTAAATGTACAGACGAGAAGGGAAGATGAGTATTGCCAGAAAGTCCGTCCTATGGTATTGGAGAAGATCCGCCGGATGCCAAACAGCACCATCACGATGGAAAAATTCAAAAGGGCATGGTATGAGGGAAATGACGGAAGCTCCGAGCATTACAACTGGACAAGGTATTATGCCTTAAACCTACATGCTGTTTTTTCCAAGGGAACACTGGAATGGCGTTGTTTTGAAAGCACCCTCCATGCAGGAAAAGTCCGGTCGAATATCACACTGGCACTTGCCATATCCGCACAGGCGATCAACCAATCTTGTACCCATGCAAAAAAGACGGAGATCGGGGATAACCCGGCATTTACGTTCCGCACCTTTCTGCTCCGCCTCGGATTGATCGGGGACGAATACAAAAATGTACGGAAGCATCTACTTGCCAATCTGGACGGGGATAAGGCATGGCGGTATGACAAAAGTACCTATGCCTGTCTGCAGAATCCAAGACGGACAGATGATGCGAGATAACAGAATAATGAGAACAGACAGGCCGGGTGGAAACATCCGGCTGTTCTTATGCAAAATGAAGAAAAAGAAGAAAGAGGTAGAAAACATGAAGAGTAAATATCGATTCAGGCGAATCCTTTCAGGGGTGATGGCGGCAGTCACCATCTTATCCACGGTCATTTCACCGCTGACGGTGTATGCTTCGGAAGAGCCGAAAGCGGCGGAACCGCCAGCGTATGAATCCGTAAAGGATCAGCTGGATGAAAATGAAGTGGTAAAAGCCACCGATCTGGAGCTGGAAGCCGGACAGGACTTTGATGTTTCCACGGATTTTACAAATTTGGAAATCAAGGACGAAAGCAAAGTCAAAGTGACATTCCAGAAAGCAGAGAATGACGCCGGGGAGAACTTCAGCACCAGCCATGCAGACACTTACCATGCCGTTTATTATGTGGAGCCAGTCAACCAGAACCACCCGGTTTATCAGATTGGGAGAAACCTGATCGTAAAAGAGCCTGTGACAGCAGCTCAGAGTGAACCGCAGACAGAACAGGCAGTTACCGAAGAGGATACAGGTTCTGATGATGAGGAAGCTGCCTCGCAGGAAGAAACTGAGACAGTGCCTGTAGAGACAGAAATTGTTGAGCCGGAGACAGCTGAATCTGAAACAGAAGAACCGGAAGAAACAGAACCCGAATTTCAGGGTGGACTTTCTGAATCTGAGTTTGATGCCGCATTAGAGGAAGCCGAAACAGAAAATACAACCGATAAAGAATCCGGGCTGACACTCAGCGATGTTCTGGAGCAGGCAGGGGAACAGGATATTGACCTTATGGCAATGGAAGATGGGGAAACCGTTTCTTTCACCGCAGTCAATACCAGTACAAGAGCAACACAGGATGTAGATGTGACAAGAGGGACTGCATACTATTATGCAGACTACGGTCTGGGTTCTTATGTAACCTATAAATATACCGTAAAATTTGGAAACGTGTCTGCAACTGCCTACTGTGTGCAGCCGTCAAAAGCAGGACCTGGGGATGGTGTTTATAAGATCACCAAACTGGGTGACAGCAAAGCACTGGCAAAAGTATGCTACTACGGCACAAAAGCATCCGGCGAAAATGGATTTTTCTCAGAGAAACATCCTGATTTTTCCGCTGGAAAACAGTTTATCATTGTCCATCTGGCTGCGTCTTATGCCAATAACAGTAGTGACGCTTTTTCCGGTACGAATGCAACCGGACAGGCTCTGGCAATGGAACTCTACAATTATTGCATGAGCCAGCCGGAGATACCGGAAGTGGACATGAGTTTCTCCAATGCAGATGTTACCGCATATATCAGCGGCAACAGCCAGAGAACAGAAGAGATCACCTTTAAGGCATCCGAACTGCAGACCATCACCATGAAACTGCCTTCCGGTGTCAAACTGCATAATGTGACAACGGGAAAAACAAGCAGTGCAGGTGCATCCGTGGAGATCTGCGGCGGTACCAAATTCTACTTATCTGCACCGCTGACACAGGCAGTGGATGTCAAAGGGGAATGGTCTGTTACCATGAAGGGAAGCATCATCAAAGACTATTCCGCTTACAAGATCACAACCGGAAGCGAGACACAGGACCTTGCCCTGGTATTTGGCGAGGGCGTGACCGATGAGAAGTATGTAGATTTTAAAGTGTCATGGGTAAAACAGGCAACTCTGGAGATCGTAAAGAAGGACCGCAAGAGCAACAAAGCCATCGCAGGTGCAGTTTATGGCGTTTACAGTGACAAGGATGGAAAGAACTTGATCACAAAGATGCCGGCCACAGATGCCAACGGAGCTTCCAGCGTTACGATCACCAAAACACAGGATACCGTATACCTGAAAGAGATCTCCGTACCAAACGGATATCTGCTGGATACCAAAGCCTACGATGTGAAACTGGTCATCGGAGATACTGTAAAACAAACCGTTACCGATGCAGAGCAGATGGCAAGCCTGACTGTTTATAAATTAGGAGAAGTCCTGACCGGAGCAAAGGTAACTGATGATGGTGTTTCCTTTGTTTATACCGAGCAGAAACAGAAGAGTGCGGTTTACAATGTTTATGCCGCAGCGGATATTGTATCCGCAGACGGAACCGTCATTTATAAAAAAGACGCACTGGTCAAAGCCGGACTTACTACCGGGGATGACGGAAGTGTCACACTGGATAATCTATATCTGGGAAAATATGTGGTAAAAGAAATGCAGGCACCACAAAATCTGGTATGCACAGGCGAAAGCCAGGAAATCACCCTTTCCTATGCCGGAAGCAATGTGGAGAAGGTCATGGGAAGCGTGACATTCAAAAATGACCGCCAAAAAGCAAGCGTAAGCGTATACAAACAGGATAAGGAAACCAGGAAATACCTTCCGGGCGGCACTTATGGCCTGTATGCCGGAAACGACATCAAAGCAGCGGACGGAACCGTTGTGGTCAAAAAAGATACCCTCATTGAGAAGGTAGTGACCGGAACAGACGGAAAAGCCGTATATCAGGCAGACCTGCCGATCGCTAACAGCTACTACATGAAAGAGGTTTCTGCACCGGCCGGATATACCAGAAACAGTGAGGATGTGTACTCTTTTACGTTCCAGTACACCACAGACAAAGAGGCAACCGTTTCTTTCAGCCACACGTTCCAGAACGAGCGTGTCAATGCGAAGATCAAACTGGTAAAAGAGGATTCCGAAACCGGAAAGACCGCACAGGGAGATGCAACCCTTGAGGGTGCGGTTTACGGACTGTATGCCCGTGAGGATATCGTTCATCCGGATGGACAGACAGGTGTCCTTTACCCGGCAGGAACGCAGATTGCAACCCTGACTACGGATACAGAGGGAAATGCAGAAATCGCAGACCTCTATCTCGGAAAGTATTACGTGAAAGAATTGACGCCGCCTGTTGGATATCTGGCAGACCCGGAAGAACATGATCTGGAGTGTAATGACGAGGGAGATCTGGTTCAGACGGTAGAACGTACCGCAACTTCTCTGGAAGATGTGATCAAACAGCCGTTCCAGGTCATTAAAGCAGCCAACAATGGTAAGACCGATGCCGATCTGTTAAAAGGTGTGGGATTCAGTGCATATCTGGAGAGCAGCCTGAAGAAAAATAAGGACGGTTCCTATGACTTTGCATCTGCAACTCCGGTTGTACTGACCGCAGACGGACAGACAGAAATGTTCACGGATGAGCGTGGATATGCATGCTCCATTCCGCTTGCATACGGAACCTACATTGTAAGGGAGACCACCACACCGCACAACTTCAAACCAGTCGATGACTTTAAGGTTGTGATCTCGGAAAACAATCCGGATCAGCCGCAGGTATGGCGTGTGCTTCTGGACGAAGAGTTTGAAGCAAAATTAAAGATCGTCAAAAAAGATGACGAGACAAAGAAATCTGTCCTGGTTCCGAATACTGAGTTTAAAGTATACGATCTGGATAACAAGAAATATGTGGAACAGGTGACCACCTACCCATCTACTATGGTACATAAATCTTATTTTACGGATGAGAATGGATACCTGATCCTGCCACAGAATCTGGCTTGTGGAAATTACCGCATCGAAGAAGTGGCTGCACCGGATGGATACACCCACAGTGCCAATACCGTGGAAATCAAGGTAGACAGCGATACTGCATACCAGGAAGATCCGGTCAGCGGTGACCTGATCATCGAGGTGGAATTCGAGAACCACCCGG
The DNA here is from genome assembly GCF_020553125.1 of Blautia sp. MSK20_18. Classification (NCBI taxonomy): domain Bacteria; kingdom Bacillati; phylum Bacillota; class Clostridia; order Lachnospirales; family Lachnospiraceae; genus Blautia; species Blautia sp. MSK20_18. The sequence goes on along the minus strand of NZ_JAJCGR010000013.1, from coordinate 57,559 downwards.
CAAAAGGCAGACTGACCATCCACAAGGAAGGAGAAGTAGTCAAAGGTTTTGACAAGGATTTCATCCATGAGGAAGCCAGCCTTGCAGGAGCCGTGTTTGAGGTTTATGCCGCAGAAGATATCTATACCGCAGACCATCAGAAAGATGAGAACGGCAACCGTTATCTGGAATATGCCAAAGACACACTGGTGGCAACGGTGACAACCGATGAAACCGGAAGTGCCGTAGTAGAGAACCTTCCGCTCGGCAAATACCGTGTAGAAGAGAAAAAAACGCCGGAGGGCTACACCTGGAATGCCAAAGGCGAAGAAGTAACTTTTACCTATGCCGGACAGGATACCCCAGTCGTAGACGAAGAAGTGACTTTTACCAATGAACGCCAGAAAGTAAGCATCACCGTGGAAAAACAGGATGCAGAAACAGGAAGCACGGTAGCTGGAGCTACATTCGGTCTTTACAATAAGAACGAGATCAAATCCGGTGACAAGATTATTGTGAAAGCAGATACCTTATTACAGGAGATCACAAGCGATGAAAAAGGACAGGCACACTTCACCCTGGACCTGCCGCTTGGAACTTATTATGTGAAAGAAATTTCTGCACCGGATGGTTTTGTATCTTCTGACGAGATACTGGAATTTGATGCCACCTATCAGGGGCAGGACATTCCGACCATCAAGCTGAAATCTGTGAAGAAGAACCAGCCGACCACCATCGAGGTGACAAAATCCGACCTGACCACAGGCGTAGAGCTGAACGGGGCATCCCTTTCTGTTCTGGACAAGGATGGAAATGTGATCGACAGCTGGACTTCCGTAAAGGATGAGCCTCATGTGATCAAATACCTGACCGTTGGAAAAACTTATACCCTCCGTGAATCTCTTGCACCGCTTGGTTATTTAAAGACCACGGATGTGGAATTCACCGTTCAGGATACCGCAAAAGTACAGAAAGTGGAAATGAAAGACGATGTGCCGAAAGCCCTGCTGATCGTAAACAAGAAGGGTGAATTCCTTGATAAGATCACCCTGCTGGACAATGTCAAAGGCGTTGTAGAGCATCTGTTTGAGTACATCACAGGAAGCCTGTCAGACGTTACCTTTGAGATTTACGCTGCATAGGATATCAAAGCAGCCGATGGTGTAAGCCCGGATTATTATGCTAAGGACGAGCTGGTGGCAACCGTGACTACTGATGCAAACGGTGTTGCAGAAGTATCTGACCTTCCGGTTGGAAAATACTATGTCAAAGAGGTGGGCACAGCATATGGTTATGTGCTGGATGAAGAACCACGATATGTAGATCTTTCCTACCGTGACCAGGATACCCCGGTTGTCGTATACGATGAGGACTGGCAGAACAACCGTCAGAAAGTAAAAGTGAACGTCCTGAAGAAAGAAAAGGATACCGACCGTGTATTAAAAGGCGGCATCTTTGGACTGTACACCAGAAACGACATCCTGTCCGCATCTGGAAAGGTGCTGATGGAAGCAGATACCCTGATCGAGTTAAAAACAACAGATGCAGATGGAAAGATTTCCTTTATTGCAGACCTGCCGATCGACGGAACCTATTATGTGAAGGAGCTGTATGCACCGGATGGATTTGTCACCACCGGAGAAGAGCAGGAATTTGTTTTTGAGTACCAGGGGGATAAAGAAGCAGAAGCATCCTATGAATTTGTATTTGAAGATGAGCCGACAACCGTGGAGCTTTCCAAAACCGATCTGACCACGGGCGAGGAACTGCCGGGAGCCAGATTACAGCTGACGGATGAAAACGGGGCTGTTGTTGAGGAATGGACATCCACCAAGGAGCCGCACATCATCAAAGAACTGGTTGTAGGAAAATCTTACACCCTGACAGAAAACAAGCCGGCCGATGGATATGCCACTGCGGAAAGCATCACATTCACCGTAGAGAATACTGCGGAGATCCAGAAACAGGTAATGGAAGATGACGTGACCAAAGTGAAGATCAGCAAAACGGATATTACCGGAGATAATGAGATCGAAGGAGCCAAACTGACCATCACAGATGAAAATGGCAACATCGTAGAAACCTGGACTTCCGGTAAAGAGCCGCATTATATCGAAAAACTTCCGATTGGTAAATACACCCTGAAAGAAGAGCAGGCTCCAAACGGTTATGTCGTTGCAGAGGAGATCACCTTCGAGGTGGCAGATACCGCAGAGATCCAGAAGGTAGCCATGAAAGATGACACCGCAAAGGGACGCCTGATCATTGAGAAAACAGATAAGGATACCGGAGCAGCACTGAAAGATGCAGAATTTGAACTGAGGGATGCGGATGGCAAAGTGGTAGAAACCCTGACCACTGATGGAAACGGCCATGCAACCAGCGGACTGCTTGCAATCGGAACTTATAAGGACGGCAAATTTGATAAGGCAGCCACCTATTATCTGGTTGAGACCAAAGCACCGGAGGGCTATCAGCTGGATGAGACCAAACATGAGGTGACATTTACCTATGTAGATGACAAAACTCCAGTGATCGAAGTCATCCAGAAAGTGACGAACGAGAAGCTGCCGGAGGATACCCCGTTTGTAAGCAACCCGAAAACAGGCGATGACACCAACCTCTGGATTCCGGCCCTGTGCCTGATTCTTTCCGCAGGCGGTCTGATCGGCATGGGTGTGGCATCCAGAAGAAAGAAGAAAAAAGGGGGCAGATAGGCTGAAACAATTATATTTTGCGTATGGAAGCAACATGGATCTGGACCAGATGGCATATCGGTGCCCAAAGGCGGAGGTGGTAGAAATCGTCCGCCTGGAGGGGTATCGGCTGACCTTTGCAGCCGCAGGAAGCGGCCTTGCCACCATCTTCCCGGAAGAGGGAAGCCATGTGGACGGCGTCCTCTGGTCACTGACCGGGGACTGTGAAAAGAGCCTGGATCTTTATGAAGGCTATCCTGATTTTTACGACAAGCAGGAGATCACTGTCAAGAACAAAGATGGAAGAGAGATCAAAGCCATTGTCTATATCATGACAAAAGATTACATGCAGAACTTTAATCCGCCCGGACGGTCGTACCTGACTGGGATCTTAAAGGGCTGCAGACAGAACCAAATCCCGACAGAGCCGATCCTGAAAGCAGCAAGGAAACCGCCTGTGCCGGGAAAGACGCAGAAGAGTCAGCCAAAGAAGCAGAGAAAAGCCGGACAGGAACGATGAAGAAAAAACCAAAGACAGGAATCTTACAGAGGTTTTTCAAGATCATCTGCCTTGCAGTGACGCTGACAAGTGCCGGGTTTCTGATTTACCACATGGTATATCTTCCAATGGAGAACAAAAAGCTGATGGCAGAGCTGAAAGGGAATTTCCCGGAGCCGGAAGCTCCGGGAGCCTCAGGCTCTGAAAAGAAAGACCAACCAGCTGGAAGAAAATGCCCGGTGGCTGCGGTAGACCTTGTTTCTCTTCGGGAACAATACCCGGATGTGCAGGGATGGCTGACAATACCGGATACCGGGATTGATTACCCGGTGCTTCAGTCCGAACAGGAGAATGGGGAGTTTTACCTGAAACGGAATTACAAAAAGGAATATGACATCAACGGAAGCCTGTTTTTACAGGCAGACTGTAAAGTGTCTGAAAGTCGGAACCTTATCATTTACGGTCACAACATGAACAGTGGGGCAATGTTCGGAAATCTGGACTTATATGCAGATGAAACGTACTATCAGGAGCATCCCTTTGCTTATCTTCAGACAGAGGATAGCATTCAGGAATACCGAATTGTCACGGTGCTGAAAGCAGACAGGAATTTGTTCCCATTCCAGCAGAAACTCGCAGATGCGGAGGCAGTGCAGGAATATTTAAAAGCAGCTAAGCAGAGGGAAGTGTTCGAAACCGGGGATGATTACCTGAAGTGTATATACGATAAGGTTTTGACGCTCGTCACGTGTTCATATGAATGGAGCGGTGCCAGGAACATCGTCCTGGCGGTGCCGGTTTCCGGGGCAGTGTGGAGTCAGAAGTGTTCGTAAGTACCCGAAAAGTGCAGAAAATGAGACAAATAATGACCGCACGGGCAGGGATGTGTTCAAAACAGGGGGATTATGAAGGGTGTGCATTGGTAGTATTTAGGTTGAAAAAAGTGTCTGAAAGTACCAGAAAAGTGCAGAATGTGAGACAACTTATAACCCAGATCCGGCAGAAAGTGTTCCAGAAAGGAGCGTTTCCTGCCGTTATTATTTACTTGGAAAGGATGGTAACGATTATGAAACGATTTTATACAGCAGAATCCGTAACAGAAGGACATCCGGATAAGCTCTGCGACCTGATCGCAGACAGCATTCTGGACGCGTGTCTGAAAGAGGACGAAAATTCCAGAGTGGCCTGCGAGGTGCTGGCGACCAAAAGGAACATCATTGTAGCAGGAGAGATCACCAGCCGATTTGAGCCACAGGTGTTTGAAATCATCAAAAAGGTGCTGGAGAGTGCAGGCTATGAAGCAGAGGAAATCCACATGGATGCCCTCATCCACAAACAGAGTCCGGATATCGCCGGGGCAGTGGAGAGATCCAGAGAACGAAGGGCAGGGACTGTTTCTGTTCAGAGCGGACTTGCCAGCGGTGCCGGGGATCAGGGCATCATGATTGGCTACGCCTGCGATGAGACACCGCAGCTTATGCCGATGCCAGTGGTTCTGGCGAACCGCATTGTAAGGGAACTGTCTGCAAGCCGTAGAAGCGGATATATCACGGGAATCTTGCCAGATGGAAAGGCGCAGGTGACCGTGGAGTATGAAGATGACAGACCTGCCCGGCTGGATACCGTCATTGTGTCCTGCCAGCATGAAAAGGAAAAATCCCTTCGGAAGCTGGAGCATGAGATCCGGGAGAAAGTGTTACGCCCGGCACTCCGTATGCTGCCACCGGATGAGGATACCAAGATCCTGATTAACCCATCGGGCAGATTTGTGTGCGGAGGTCTGGATGCAGACACCGGACTGACCGGAAGGAAACTAATGGTGGATACCTACGGCAGCCTGGTACCGCATGGCGGCGGTGCATTCTCCGGGAAGGATTGTTCCAAAGTTGACCGTTCCGGGGCATACATGGCCCGTTACATCGCCAAAAACATGGTAGCTGCCGGACTTGCCAGCCGATGCCAGGTGTCCCTTGCCTATGCCATTGGGGTTGCCCAGCCAGTCATGGTGCAGGTGGATACCTTTGGAACGGGAAAGATCTGTGCGGATGACTGCCTCGCCGCAGCGATCCCTCTGGTGTTCGGGCTTACCCCAAGCCAGATCTGTGACACCCTGCACCTGAAGCGGCCAATCTACCGACAGAGTGCGGTGTTCGGGCATTTTGGAAGAAAGGAATTCCCGTGGGAGAAAACGGATAAGGCAGAGCAGCTCCGGGATACCGTGATGTAATGCCGTGGATTCCGGAAGAAGAAATCAAACGTGCAAGGGAGATCACCGCCATTGAATACCTGAAGAAATATCAGCCAAACCGTCTGAAAAAATCTTCAGCCAGAAATGAATGGGAGCTGACAGACCACGACAGCTTTAAGATTAACGAGCAGACCAGCCAGTGGCACTGGAAATCCAGAGATATCGGGGGCACCAGTGCTTTAAATTTCCTGATTCATGTAGACGGGTGTTCTTTTCTGGAGGCAGTGCAAATGCTGAAAGATGAGTATCCCACCTATATCCCTCCTCCAGTGGAAGCAAAGCCAAAGAAGCCATTTGTCCTGCCTACGGCCAGCCCAGACTGCCGCAGGGTGTTCCGCTATCTGAAAGAGCGGGGCATCAGTGGCGAGGTCTTACAGCGGTGTGTTCATTTGGGAATCTTATATGAGAGTCTGCCCTACCACAATGCCGTGTTCATAGGACGGGATGAAAACCAGGTGGCAAGATATGCTTTCCTGCGTGGGATTTACGATGCCAGCGGAAAGTCTTTTAAGATGGAACAGGCCGGAAGTGAAAAGGCATACGCTTTTTGTGTTCCGGCGAAATCGGGATGCAGACGGGTTGCTGTTTATGAAGCCTGTGTGGATGTGCTTGCCCACATGACATTGGAACAGAGACAAGGAAGCCGGGATAAGTACCGTCTGGAGCTTGGCGGGATCAGCGCACCAAAAGAAGGGCAGAGCCAGCGGAGCATGAAAAAGCCGCAGGCATTGGAACATTTTCTGTCCCAGCACCCGGAGATCACCGAGATCGAAGTGTGTACCGACAATGACTTTGCCGGACGGTGGGCGTGTGAACATATCCGAAAAGCCTACGAGGGAAGCTATCGGATCATCGAGAACCTGCCGGAAATCGAAGGGGCAGACTGGGCAGACATGGCAAAAATGGCTGCCCGTACACCGGAGAAACGGCAGAATAGGGAAGCGAGGTGATGCTTTGAAAGATAAAATAGAAGTGGGAATGCTGTCACCTCTGATGGCAGAGTTTATTCCGGACTATTCAGATATTGTGAATCTGGATGATGCGGAGCCATTGGAAGGACCTGACCTGGTGCAGTATCAGACATCCATCGCAGAAAAGGTTGACGAGATCAATCGGCTCGGTATGCCTGACAACCAGCCATGCAACCTGATCGATTATTTTGACCAAAACAAGGACATTAAGGAAAAAGTGGAACGCATTACAATGGCGGTAAAGGAACAGGAGGGCGTTTTATATGGCTGTGCAAACCTGACACTCCGGGAGAATCTGACACCAGAGGAATACCGTGTGGTGGGGCAGTATCTGAGAGGGCAGTACAGCGATGGCTGGGGAGAAAGTCTGGAACAGCGGGAGATCAAGGTAGACGGTGGTGAATTATACTTACATTTCTATGTTGGTGCCGGCTCGGATTTCCAGATACAGGTGAAAGCACCGGAAAACGGTGTGCAGGAAAAGCAGCCGGAACAAAAGCCGTCCCGTCCAGAACTTAAGCTCTTAGGGCATGACGGAAATATTTTCTCAATCCTTGGGGATGCCGCAAGACTGCTTAGACGTGCTGGGATGTCCGAACAGGCCAACGAAATGGCGGATCGTGTCCACAAGAGCAGCAATTACTATGAAGCGCTGGGAATCATCAGCGAATACGTGGAAACCGAGCTGTCGGACCACCGTGAACAGCCCAGAACGCCAAGAAAAGAAACACTGAAAAAAGAGGATACCTGCCGATGAGCAGTTCCATAAAGAAAAGCACTTCCAGAGAAATCTGGAAAATAAGCGACCGAAAGGATGATGCCTATGGGAAATACCCTGAAACTTGAAGATCTTTTAAAACCGGACTGTGTGCCGGATGAGTCTGCCGGAGGGGAGAACTGGCGTATCCTGCATGGAGATACATTAAAACTGGTCAAAGGATTCCAGCCGGGGATCTTTGATGCAGTTATAACCGATCCGCCCTATGCGTCCGGGGGAACCAAGCAGAACGAACGCAACCGAACTACCAACCAGAAGTACAGCAGCATGAAAGCAGAAAATGCCCTGCCGGATTTTGATGGGGATAATAAAGACCAGCGTTCCTGGACCCACTGGATGGCAGAATGGCTGTACGATGTGCGGAAAGCCTGCAAGAGAGGGGCTCCGATCTGCCTCTTTATTGACTGGAGACAGTACCCGTCCATCACCGATGCCCTCCAGTGGGCAGGGTGGATCTGGAGAGGGACTGCCGTCTGGGACAAGGGGAACTCCCGTCCGCAGAAAGGCAGATTCCGCCAGCAGGCAGAATATATTGTATGGGGAAGCAACGGACCGATGCCGATCAACCGCCCGGTGTCCTGCCTTCCGGGTGTGTTCCGTTATGGGAATCCCCAGAACCGCATCCATGTGACAGAAAAGCCGCTCCAGCTGATGAAGGATGTCATCCAGATCTGTGAGCCGGGCGGCCTGATCTTAGACCCGTTTGCCGGAGCTGGTACTACCATCCTTGCGGCGGCAGAGTCGGGGTTTCAGGCAGTCGGCATTGAAGTGACCGATGCGTATTATAAGCTGGGAAGCGACCGTGTCCGCATTGCACTGGAAGCTGGGGAAGAAGCGGAAAACAAAGAACCACAGTAGCCGGATGTCTGGCAGACATCTGAAAAAGAGAAGAAAAGAATCCAGATGTCCACAAGACATCCACAGAGCGGAATGCTTTGTGGGTGTTTCTTTTTGGAAAAACGCCGGGCAGAGGAAACCTGTCCGGCCAGGAAAGGAGATGGTCGTATTGGAACAGGCACTTGCTTATGTCTGCTGTTCTGCAGAAGAAGGAAAGACCAAAGTACAGCGGTACTGCCGGAAGATCTACGAACTGGGATATGTGCCGATCTGCCCGCAGTACAGCTTTTCCCCATTCCTTGATGACGGGGATGCAGAGGATATGCAGGCCATGCGGAGAATGTCCCACCAGATATTAAGGCGGTGCAGGATGGTGGTTGTCTGCGGAAAAGAGACCACCGGGACGATGAACACGGAGATCAGCATGGCTGACAGACTCCATATCATCTGTACCACACTGGATGGGTTGAGCAAAATCAAGGAAAATGAATGATTCAGAAAAACGACTGGTTCAGAGGGGACGAAACCGGATGCGACTGGTTTTGCAAGCATAGCGTTTGGATATCCAAACGCACTTTGGGGAGAACCCCAATCCCCCATACCGAGCCGTAAACAGACGAAAGGAGAACGAAAAAATGTTGGGATTTATACTTGGCACAATGACCGGAGGAGTAATGGGCGTTTTTGCAATGTGTCTTTTCATAGCTGGAAAACGTGAGGATGAGGCACTGGAGCGGTGCCGGATGAAACCAAAGGAGATCATTGACCACGGCGTGTGCATCTGTTTTGTAAACAGCCAGGGAGAGGAACTGTTCCGTCTGGCAGACGGGGAAAGCCTTGTGCAGAATGCCCCAAATGGAGAGCGGAACGTATCCACCTGCCACTATCTGGATGCCGATTCTGCTATGATTGATGGGAAAAAATGGAACCTCCTGGAATTCGCAAAAGAGATGGAAAAGAGAGGGATCATGTTCGCCCCGATGGAGCTGTGCCAGGTATCGGAAAGGGGGTGAGGCCCATATGAAGAAAAAGATCATTGCTGCAGCGGTAGCCATCGGCGTCCTGGCAGGTTTCCTGATCTGGAAAAATCGTGAAATGTAATGACGCAACCAATAACCCGTTGGAAAGCAGGTGAAGAGATGAGAAAAAGGAACCATGTGATACCAGTCCGCCTCAATGCAAAAGAGCTGCGTTTTCTGGAAGAGCAGGTAGAAAAAAGCGGCCTGTCCCGTGAGGAATACATCCGTTCCATTGTCATGGGTGGCGAAGTCCGGGCAAGACCCTGTGAGCATCATACGGAGCTTTTGCGGAAAATATCCGGTCTGTGCAACAACGCCAATCAGCTTGCCCATGTAGCCAACGGCTGTGGGATGGCCGGGGAAGAGAGTATCCGGGAAATGCTCCGCATGACGAAAGAGACATGGAGGCTGGTCAAAGAGGAATGGTAGCCGATGGCATACACCAGTATCATCCCGGTCAGCCGTCTGGACAATTCCATCACGTACATCCGAAACAAGGATAAGACCACCAAGAAAGGGCAGAGTGCCGGCTCTCTGGAAGAAGCCATCGATTACGCCATGAATCGGGACAAGACGGAGCGTTCCGTTTTTGAGGATGCCATCGGCTGCGTCTGTGAGACTGCCTATCAAGATATGGTAGCTACGAAGAAACGATACCACAAGATGGACGGAGTACAGGGGTACCATCTGGTGCAGAGCTTTGTCAAAGGGGAAGTCACCCCGGAGCTTGCTCACCAGATCGGCATGGAAATGGCAGAAAGGCTCCTTCAGGGAAAATACGAAGCAGTCATCACCACCCATCTGAATACGGAGCATTACCACAACCACATCGTGTTTAATTCCGTGAGCATGGAAGATGGGAAAAAGTACCACAGCAACAGCAGGAGTTACTATGAGGATGTGCGGAAAGCTTCGGATGCCTTATGCCTGAAATACGGCTTATCTGTCATCGAACCGAAAAACGGCAAAGGGAAATCCTATGCACAGTGGATGGCAGAACAGGACGGAAAGCCGACCTGGAGAACCTCGATCCGTCTGGACATCCGGGATGCTGTGGCAGAGAGCTTCACATGGAAACAGTTTCTGGAACAGATGAAGCAGAGGGGATACCAGTGGAAGCTGAACCGGAAGTACATTGCATTAAAAGCACCGGGGATGGAACGGTATATCCGTCTGCGGAGCCTTGGGAAGCATTACTCGGAAGAGAGCATCCGGCAGTGGATCTTGCAGCCCAAGAGCAGGATACCTGCTGGAAAAGAAGGAGATTCCAGATTCCCGAAAAAGAAGTTAAAAGGGATACAGGCCCTGTACTATTCCTATCTGTACCAGATGGGTGCACTAAAGCAGAAGCCGAAAAGGATCTCCCCGGTGCTCCGGGCAGACATCCGAAAACTGGATGCCAGGATCGAGCAGATGGAATTTCTACAGAAGCATCAGATTACTAGCCGTGAAGAGCTACTCGCCTACCGCACATCGTTGGAAGAGAGGGTACAGGCACTCACGAAAGAGCGGAAGCGGCTCTACCGGAGCGAACCGGACAGTGTCAGGATAGGTCAGATCACCGAAGAACTGAAGCCGCTTCGAAAGGATATCCGCATTTGTATCCGGATCGAACAGCAGTCCCAGGAGATGGAAGAAAAGATGCGTCTGGCAGAGCAGATCCAGAGACAGGAAGAAGAACAGACGGAGAAAAACAGAAAACCGAGAACAGAAAGCAGGTGAACAACATGAATTATGGAGGCGATGCGGCGGACCAGATCGTCCGGTATTCCCTAGACGGCGTGGACCACGGGCTCAGGCTTTCGGGTACGCTGGCAAAGCATCTGGCGGTATTTGTTGCCGCCGTATTAAAAGACCAGAAGAAAACGAGGGGCAAGACCAGAATGGTGCGGATGTTAAAGGAGAACAAGCCATTGAAGTTCTTCACTGTGCCATCTGACCGCCTGCGTGAATTCTGCAGTGAGGGCAGGAAACGAGGACTGCTCTATGTGATCATCCGGGATAAAAAGAACCCGGAGATGAGCGAGGTCATGGTCTTTGCCGATGATGCAGCCAAAGTCAACCGTGTCATGGATAAGATGAACCTTGATTTTGTAAGGAGCGAAGTCGGGGAAGCTGTCCATGAGGTAACCGCCGGAATGGAAGCACCGGAAACCGAAGCAGTACAGGAAACTGTGCAGATGCCGGAGGGCGAGGTGCAGTTTGAAATCAGCGATCTGGACGAAGCATTCCAGGTCGGTGACATGGACTTTTCTGAAGAGGAAAAGAACCAGAATCATCCCGAAAAGGAGTTTTCCGAACCGGAAAATTTTATCCCGGTGCAGGAAGAGGGGGAAGAGAATCTGTCCGGCTCTTCCTTGCACAGCAGAAATATTTCTACCGGGCAGGAAAAAGGGACTGATGCAGGGCAGAGGGAACAGGAGCGTCCCAGTGTCCGCCGGGAGCTGGAGAACATCAAACGGGAGAAAGCAGAGGAATCCCAGAAGCGGAGCCGGGAAAAGAACCGTGGACCAAGGAAAACGCAGAAGAAAGCAAGAAAGAAACGAAAGGTGAAAGCGAGGTAGGAGATGGACCTGACAAAATTTTTAGGGCAGGACTCGCAGGAGCAGTCCGCCCAGCGGTTATCGAAAGAAGAATATGCCGCACAGAAAAAGCAGGAGAGGGAAGAAATCTGGGGTATGATCGATGGAAAGGCACAGGAGGTCTTCCAGAATGGGGACTCCTTAAAAGGATTCCTTGATTTTATGGGACAGTGCAAGCCGCAGAGGACAGACAACCTGTTCCTGCTTTATGCACAGAATCCGGAGATCCGGCAGGTCAAGACCTTTGAAAAATGGAAGGAAGAAGGCAAGGTAGTCAAGACCGGAAGCAAGGGATACAACTTCATTGTCGGACAGGAATATGAAAAGGACGGTGTCATCCAGCAGGGGTACTCCATCCAGAAAGCCTATGACATCAGCCAGATCCGTACCAAGCAGCCGGAAGAGGCAGAGCCAAAGCCGATGGACCAGCTGATGGAAGCACTGCTGACCGACAGCGAGGTACGGATTCAGATCGCAGACAATCTGCCGGATAAGGTACAGGCACAGTACATCCCGAACAAGCGGACGATCTATGTCCGAAATGGCATGAGCGAAAATGCAACGTTCCATTCCATCAGCCGGGAGTTGGCCTGTGCATCCCTTGACCATCACGATGGAAGCTACAGCCGGGCAGGGGTATCGGCACAGGCCTATTGTGCGGCGTATGTGACAGCACAGAAATACGGCGTGGATGTCTCCGGTTTTTCCTTTGACAAGGTATGCCAGATGCAGGCATTCGGACAGAAAGATCCGAAAGAACTCCGCTCCTTTATCCAGGATGTAAAGAGTGCAGCCTATTCCATTGGCAAGCAGGTAGACCGCAACCTTGGCAAAAGCGAGCAGGAATTTATGACCGATGAATTTGCCATCCCGGAGGAAAAAACGGAGAAACCTGCCAAGAGTAAAAAGTCTCCGGAACGCTGATAAAAAGGGGCTTTTCCGGCTCTTTTGCAGTAGCTTTCCGGGAGGAAGTGTGGTATGTTGTGGTTGAGAAAAAAGAGGAAATAAGGAGGCTCGCCTATGACAAGAATGCGATATGTAAAGATGGACCGGATCATGAACCACATGCTGATCCATGCACTCCGGGAAGTGTTCCGGCAGGAAAAAGAACAGGGGCTTCCGGTGGATACCATACGGGATCTGGTTCTGAAGCTGGCAGAGCAGGAAGAGGGAAAGCTCTACCTGACAGAAGCCGAACACAGCAAATCCGTGGAAGCCTTAAACCAGCTCCGGGACACATACCTGAAAAACGGACGCTATTCCGATGGGATCGACAGCGTCCTGTTAAAGATCATGAAATCCAGATACCGCCCATACCGTGGAAGGGGAAGATGAAGAAAGGATGTGGTACAAATATACAGAAATATGACACAAGAAAGAATAGAAGCCATGCGGAGAAGATATCCGCCGGGAACCGAGGTCACGCTTAACAGCATGGAGGGGGAGAGCCACATGCCACCCGGCTTAAAAGGTAAGGTGGATATGGTAGACGATGCAGGGCAGATCCACGTAAACTGGGAGAATGGAAGCAGCCTTGCCCTCGTTCCGGGAGTGGACAGCTTCCACATTACGGACCTGCCAAGAGCAGAGAGGCCCAAACAGCAGCCATCCCGGTAACAAACAGCCGGAAGTCAGACTGGATGATTTGGCTTGCCGGACTGCCTGTCATCTGGTGGGTAGCAATCCTGCTTGCGGATGCCATCCAGCCGGGCAGGAATCTTTTCGAGCTGATGGAGGTTCTCACAGAAAAGCTGAACCATCCCTTCCAGTTTCATTATACGGAATATACCATCAAGTCGATGCTGGTCTGCACGTTACTTTACGCAGCTGGGATCGGCATTTTTTATTCCAGTCAGAAGAACTACCGCAGAGGGGAAGAACATGGCTCTGCCAGATGGGGCGATGCCCGGCAGATCTGTAAGAAATATAGCCAGAAGCCGTACTCCCAGAACATCCTGCTGACACAAAACTTCCGCATTAGCCTTGACACCCACAAGCACCGCAGATGTCTCAACATTCTCGTAGTGGGAGGCTCCGGTGCAGGAAAATCCAGAGGCTTTGCCCTGCCAAACATCATGCAGTGCTGCTGTTCGATGGTCATCACCGATCCGAAAGCCGAGCTGCTCCGAAAGACAGGCGGTCTGCTGGAAAAGCAAGGATATGAGGTGCGTGTCTTTGACCTCATCAATCCCGACACATCTTTTTGCTACAATCCATTCGAGTATGTCCACGATGACAAAGACGTGCTCCGTCTTATTTCCAATCTGATACAAAACACCACACCCAAAGGTTCCCAGTCCTCTGATCCCTTCTGGGAGAAGAGCGAAACCGCACTGCTTCAGGCACTGATGCTGTATCTGCTCCACGAAGCTCCGCCGGAAGAACAGAACTTCGCCATGATCATGGAGATGTTAGGCTCGGCACAGGTAAAAGAAGAGGACGAGGACTACGAGTCCCCTCTGGACATTTTGTTTGACCGTCTGGAGATGCGGGACCCGGACAGCATTGCCGTCAAGCAGTATCACATTTACAAGCAGGCAGCAGGAAAGACCGCCAAGTCCATCCTGATCAGTGTAGGTGTCCGGCTGGCAGCCTTCAATCTGCCGCAGATCGCCAAGCTGACCAATACTGATGAACTGGATCTTTCCAGCATGGGAGAAAGAAAAGTTGCGCTTTTCTGCTGTATCCCGGATGCAGACACCTCTTTGAATTATCTGGTAGGCATGATCTACAGCCAGCTTTTCCAGACGCTTTATTACATGGCAGACCGTGTGCATGGCGGTGCCCTCCCGGTTCCGGTCAACTGCATCATGGATGAGTTTCCAAACGTATCCCTGCCAAATGAGTTTGAGAAGATCCTGGCAACCTGCCGTTCCCGTTCCATTTACTGCAGCATCATCATCCAGAACATGAGCCAGCTAAAGGCTCTGTTCAAGGACTCCTGGGAAAGTCTGGTGGGCAACTGCGATGAGTTTTTGTACCTGGGCGGCAATGAAAAAGAGACACACAAATATGTATCAGAATTACTGGGGAAAGAAACCATAGACACCAACACCTACGGGCAGACCAAAGGAAAATCCGGCAGCTACTCCACCAACTTCCAGCAGAGCGGAAGGGAGCTGTTACAGCCGGATGAAGTCCGTATGCTGGATAACCAGAATGCACTTCTGTTTATCCGCGGGGAGCGGCCCATACTGGATGCCAAGTATGACCTGATGAAGCATCCCAACATCCGGTATACCGAGGACGGAGGTGCCGGCCCGTTCAATTATGCGAAAGCACCGCTGGCGCATGACGATTTTACATTTGACGAAACAAGATATGACGATTACGAACTGCTTCTGGATGAGGACATCATCGGGGAGCTTTTTTGATGGGAGGAATGCCAATGAATTTACTGAAAAATAAGAAACACACAGAAATCAGGAAAGAGACCGCACCGCTGAAGATGAAGAGAGGGCAGAAGAAACTGTTTGCCCTGTATGCGGTGATGGTGCTGACCTTCTGCATCGGGGCAACCTGCGTTTACGCTGCGGGTGATCCGCTGGCAGTCGTCAATAACCTGTCCACGTTTATCTTTTCCCTGATCCGTGCCATTGGCCTGATCCTGCTTGGATTTGGTATCGTGCAGGTCGGCCTGTCCTTAAAGAGCCACGATCCGAGCCAGAGGGCAAACGGATTTCTGACACTGGCAGGCGGTATCATCATTACCTTTGCAAAAGAGATCCTGGACCTGATCATGGGATAGGAGAAGAGTCCAGAAGGGGAGCCATGCGAAATGCCGGCTCCCTGCTCACTTTTGAGGATGGGAGGTGAAACTGTTTGAGTGATAACTGGATCGTACAGAATCTAAATTCTGCCTTGCAGACCTGGAGCGACAAGCTGGCTGAAATCTGGACACTGCTGACGCAAAGCCCGGAGAATTTCAAGGGCGGGGCAATCTGGAGCGTGATGACGAACATCAACGGTGGATTGAAAGCCATCGGGTACGGCCTGCTGGTTCTGTTCTTTGCGGCAGGGCTGGTAAAAACCTGTGGGAGCTTCACGGATATGAAAAAGCCGGAACACGTAGTGAAAGCCTTTATCCGTTTTGCACTGGCACAGGGAGCCGTTATGTCCGGCATGGAGCTTCTGACTGCGATCTTTTCCATTATGCAGGGCATCGTGACAAACATCATGTCCCACTCCGGGATGGCAGGAGGAACCGTAACGGAACTGCCCTCGGAGATCGTGGACAAGATCGAAGCGGTCGGGATGCTGGAATCCATCCCTTTGTGGATCGTAACCCTGTTAGGCAGTCTGCTAATTACCGTGCTTTCCTTTGTAATGATCCTGACCGTATATGGAAGAATGTTCAAGCTGTACATGTACACGGCCATCGCACCGATTCCACTGGCAACCTTTGCCGGGGAGCCAACCCAGTCTGTAGGAAAGAACTTTATCCGTTCCTATGCCGGAGTATGTTTGGAAGGAGCCATCATCGCACTGGCCTGTATCATCTTTTCGGTATTTGCGGCAAGTCCGCCGGCCATCGGGGACACCAGCCTGTCCGCCGTGACCATTGTCTGGAATTATGTCGGGGAACTGGTCTTTAACCTGCTTGTACTTGTCGGGGCAGTCAAGGCATCCGACCGGATCGTAAAAGAAATCATGGGATTATAGGAGGCAAGAAAATGGAAGAACCAAAGAAATTAGTCTATGACAGTGGAGCGCAGCCGGAGGAAGTATTCTTACGGGTCAGCGGTTACCTGGACAGGAACCGTCTGTATGTCGGGATCTACCAGACAGAGTATGGCTACCCGGAACTTTTTTCCGACCTTACGGTGAACCTGCACCATGCTCCGCTGAACGGTGTGAACGAAGCCTATATCGACCACAATTTCAGCAAAGAGCATCTGCGTTTTATTCGGAAATACAAGCTGGGCAGGGTATTGCCGGAGACTGTAGCTTCCGGTTACTGCACTTTTCAGAAGGTCGCCTTTGACCTGAAAAAACTGGCAGAATATGATCCGCAGGGAACCAGAGAATTTATGGAAAGCCACGGCATCCAGATTGCGGATGCACCAAAACAGAAACCAAAGAACAAATCACAGAGAGAAAGGTAGAAAACAACATGGAAGTGAAAATGAATAAAGAAATCCGAGACTATCAGGAGTCAATGTTCTGGGGCTTAAGCTTCCGGCAGTGCTTATTTTCGGTACTGGCGATCCTGGCAGCCCTTGGAATCTATTTTGTCACCCGGAAATATGCCGGGGAACAGGTAACCGGATGGCTGTGCATCCTTGGGGCGGCTCCCTTTGCAGCCTGCGGCTTTTTCCGTTACCACGGCATGACGGCAGAACAGTTTGCATGGGTAGTCATTAAATCCGAACTGCTGTACCCGAAGCGGCTGGTATTTAAGTCGGAGAACCTGTACCTTTCCTGCATGGAAGAGAGCCTGCGGCTGGGTGAGAAAATGATGGAAAACGGAGCGGAACTTCTGGAAAAGAAGCGGACGAAACAGAAGAAACCAAAGAAGCGAAGAGGAAGGGGTGATGCCTTTGATTAAAACCCTGAGTCAGACACTGAAACAGGACAAGGAAAAATTTAAAGTACCGAAGTCTGTCCAGCAGGCCATCCCGATTCGCAAGATCTGGCCAGATGGTATTTTTCAGGTGGAGAGCAAGTATTCCAGGACATTCCGGTTTACGGATATCAACTATTCCATTGCCAGTAAAGCGGACAAGACGGAAATGTTCCTGGACTACTCTGAACTTTTAAATGCACTGGATTCTGGCTGTACGGCGAAGATCACCCTGAACAATCGTAAGATCAACAAGGAAGAGTTTGAGCAGTCCCTGCTGATCCCGATGAAAGGGGACGGTCTGGACGAGTACCGGAAAGAGTACAATGACATGCTCCTTTCCAAGATCTCCGGTACCAACAACAGTATCTACCAGGAACGCTATCTGACCATCAGCGTCCACAAGAAAAACATCGATGAAGCCAGAACCTATTTCGCACGTGTGGGAACGGACATCATCACCCATCTGGCCAAGCTGTCCTCTATTGGGGAAGAGCTGGATGCAGAGCAGAGGCTACAGATCTTCCGGGACTTTTTCAAGGCAGACGTTCCACAGAGTTTTCCATTTGACATGAAAGCCTTTGCGAAAAAAGGACACAGCTTCAAAGACTGGATCTGCCCGGACACGATGGAATTCCATAACGACCATTTCAAGCTGGGCGAGCAGTACGGCAGAGTCCTTTTTATGGAAGATTACGCCAGCTATGTAAAGGATGAGATGATCTCCGAACTGTGCAGCCTTGGCAGGAACCTGATGCTGTCCATTGATATCATCCCCGTACCGACAGACGAAGCGGTGCGTGAGATCCAGAACCGACTGCTGGGCGTGGAGACAAACGTCACCAACTGGCAGAGACGCCAGAATGCCAACAATAACTTTTCAGCCGTAGTTCCCTATGACATGGAGCTGCAGAGAAAAGAGACCAAGGAAATGCTGGACGATCTGACTACCAGGGACCAGAGGATGATGTTCGGTATCCTGACAATGGTACATATGGCAGAAAGCAAGAAACAACTGGATTCTGATACGGAAACCCTGTATTCCATTGCAAGAAAACACCTCTGCCAGATGGCAACCCTGAAATGGCAACAGGTCGATGGACTGAATACCGTCCTGCCGTATGGCCTGCGGAAAATCGATGCCGTGCGAACCCTTACCACAGAGTCCACTGCCGTATTGATTCCATTCCATACGCAGGAGATCATGCAGCCGGGCGGCATCTATTATGGGCAGAATGCAGTCAGCAAAAATATGCTGGTGGCAGACCGAAGGAAACTGTTAAATGGCAACTCTTTCCGACTGGGTGTCAGCGGTTCGGGAAAGAGCTTCTCAGCAAAAGAAGAGATCGTAGACCTTGCCCTTTCCACGGAAGATGACATCCTCATCCTTGATCCAGAGTCGGAGTTTGCTTCTTTGGTGGAAGCCTTAAACGGAGAGGTTATCCGGATCTCGGCAACCTCGGATACCCATCTGAATGCACTGGACATGGATTCCGCCTATGGCAATGACCGCAACCCGCTCATTGAGAAGTCAGAATTTATCCTGTCCTTGTTTGAGCAGCTTGTCGGAGCCGGAAACCTTTCGGCAAAGGAGAAATCCATCCTCGACCGCTGCACCGCAGATGTGTACCGGGATTATATGAGGGGCGGTTACAAAGGGCAGGTGCCGACTTTGAAAGACCTGTACCGACAGCTCATGCTCCAGCCGGAGGAAGAAGCCAGAGGACTGGCCTTGTCTTCGGAATTGTTTATCAACGGAAGTCTGAACACCTTTGCCCAGGAAACCAATGTCAACACGAAGAGCCGTATCATCGACTATGATATTCGGGAGCTGGGCGAACAGCTGATGCCCCTTGGCATGCTGGTCACACTGGATTCTATTTTCAACCGTGTGATCCAGAACTGGAAGAAGGGAAAAACGACATGGATCTTTGCGGATGAGTTTTATCTGCTGTTCCGCTACGAATACAGTGCGGACTTTTTCTACCGCCTGTACAAGCGTATCCGTAAGTATTCCGGATTTGTCACCGGGCTTACCCAGAACGTAGAGGAACTTCTGAAATCCGATACCGCCCGCCTGATGCTGGCGAACAGTGAGTTCCTGATCCTTTTGAATCAGGCCACCACCGACCGGGACGAGCTGGCGGCACTTCTGAATATTTCAGACAACCAGTTATCCTACATCACCAATGTGGGTGCCGGCCATGGTCTGATCCGCTGTTCCGGAAATCTGGTGCCATTTGAAAATTCGTTTCCAAGAAATACAAAACTGTACCGCCTGATGACAACCAAGCCGGGCGAAGCGTAAGAGCGGGACAAGCCGGGACTGGAGGTGAGAGATGAAGGATATCAAAACCAAAGAAGTTACAACAAAACCAAAGACCAAAAATCCTGCCTCCAGAATCCCCAAGGAGCTGATGCGGACGGCCATACTGGAGAGCAAGGAAAAATCCCAGACCATCGCAAATGCCAGGGACAATGACATGGGAGAACAGTCCCCATCCGAATATGCCAGTGGGAAAGTCACATCCGCAGAGGAATGGGCTGCAAGAAAGACAGGCAGAACTGTAACCAGAGCCGGAAAGACAGCCGCACAGACTTCCTACGAGAAGATCAAACAGAGAGCCGCTGGCAAAAAAGAAGCGGAGAAAGAAACCGCCAGAGGAACAGGGGACACACAGACCGCCAATCCTGCCAGCCGGGAAGCTCAGGAAGCACAGATCCGGGAAGTACAGATCCAGGAAGCCCAGCGGCAAAAGGTGGTTTCAGATGCCGTCAAAACGAAAGAGCAGAAGATCCGGGCTGCCAGGGAGACACCAAGAATCCAGAACAGACAGGAAATAGCAGAAATGAAGCAGCTCTCCATCCGAGAACAGAGCCGGAAGAAGGAAGCAAAAGATACAGTAAGGCAGACCGCCATCCGACAGAAACAGCCGGAAACCATTCGGATTAAAGAAAAACCAAGGAAACAGCCGGAGCCGAAAACCATACAGAAGCGTATCATCAAGACGGCTCCCCAGTCTGCGAAGATCAGCGTCCAGCCAGAGCAGAAGCTCCGTGCGGCCAGCTCCAACGCCCTGACAGCCCGGATGCAGAAGCAGATGGAACGAAGGGCAGCGAAACAGGCGGCGAAGAAAGCAGCCTTGCAGACTTCTGATGGAATCCGTCGGATACAGAAAACGGCAAGGGCAGGGGAGAATACATTCAAGGCGGCTAGGGCCGCCGTGGAAGTGGCAGCGAAAACCGTGCAGTCCATGATGGCTGCACTGGGAGCCGCCGGAGCAGTTATCGTTCTTTTATTGGTTATCATGGTTGGAATCATTGGCGGTGCGGCATTTTCAGGAAGCTCAGAGAGCAACGAAGCATTGAGTCAGGAAGTCCTTTCCTATACAACAGCTATCCAGAAATATGCCAACCAGTACGGAATCCCCGAATACGTTTCCGTGATACAGGCGATCATGATGCAGGAATCCGGCGGCCGGGGAACCGATCCCATGCAGAGCAGTGAGTGCCCATACAACACTAGGTACTCCAACAGTCCCAATGCCATCCAGGACGCAGATTACTCCATACAGGTAGGAATCCAGTATTATGCAGACTGCCTGAAGGAAGCCGGATGCACCAGTCCACAGGATATGGATAAGCTGAAACTGTCCCTGCAAGGATATAACTACGGCAACGGATACATAACGTGGGCGATACGGAAGTATGGCGGTTACAGTGCCGAAAATGCCCTGCAGTTCTCCAACGAGCAGGCGGCTTCGCATGGATGGAGTGCCTATGGCGACCCAGAGTACGTCCCACATGTCCTGCGGTATTATTCCAGCGGCGGATTGTTTGCCGGCCTGTTTGGAGGCAGCGGCCAGATCGTATCGGTGGCACTTACCCAGCTTGGAAATGAGGGAGGCCAGAAGTTCTGGTCGTGGTATGGCTTTGACAGCCATGTGGCATGGTGTGCCTGCTTTGCCAGCTGGTGTGGGGATCAGGCAGGACTCATCGAGAGCGGCAAGATGCCAAAATTCTCCCTGTGCGATGATGGAATCGCATGGTTCCAGAGCAAGGGAAAGTGGAAAAGCCGGGGATATTCCCCAGCACCCGGAACCCTGATCTTTTTTGACTGGAACGGGGACGGAACCTCAGACCATGTGGGAATCGTGGAGAAAACCGAAGGCAGTACCGTATACACCGTAGAAGGAAACTCCAGCAATGCCGTGAACCAGAGAAGCTATAATATTAATAACGGAACAATCATGGGATATGGTATACTTTGAAAATAAAAATATAAGTTATAACCTATGAAGAGAAATTTGATATGTACAAGTTGACTTTTTTATTTGATTGAAATTTTAATTTTATATGAAATGAAAAGAACCAGTGAGAGAATCGTTAAATTTCACTCACTGGCTCAATTCGTTTCAAATTTTTCGGACAACTCTGTCAGTTCTTTCACCGTTTCCTGGGTGTGATGCAGCAGGGTGTCACGCATTTCTGGCGGACAGCTGGAATAAAGCATTTTCATCTGATTGACACCCTCATCCTCCAGAGAAACATCTGGATTTATAAGTGTATCTAAAGAGATGTGCAGGACCTTTGCCAATGCTCTCAAAATCAAATAGGAAGGATTCATTTTCCCTTTTTCGATATTGGCGATTTGCTTTACAGAAACATGGCTCAGATCAGAAAGTTCCTGTTGTGTCAGTTCTTTATTCTTTCGGGCTTCCCGCATTTTTTGCCCTAAAGCAGTTAAATCATCAATCGGCATAATCGTTCACCTCAATAATATCGTATCGTTCCGGTTTATGTGATGGAATGACCTTATTATGCCGGTTAATGGGCTTGATTATACCGATTATAAAACTGAGAATACAAATTCCATTAAAGAGTAATGAAGGATGCAAACTTACCTGTATCCGTGACAGCATCCGGCGTGGTCTGAAGCAGCTGGCAAAGTATTTTTAGGGTAGAATAACAGAGGGCGCAAGGTCTCAAAGTGCTTCTGCATAAGACCTTGCGCCCTACCTATTGTAGTAGCCTTAGAGGTGTATTTTGTAAAGCTATCTTTGAGTGAAGAAACATGATCTTTATCAAGAAAATTTGTTTCTTTCGGATATGTTTATATAGTTCCACTTGATAGCCAAAATAATTCATAACTATTACCTTGAAGCGGGCAAGCACATCGGATAGAATAAATATAAAGAAAAGCAGCGGCGATCTGGCACAAACGTCACATCGCCGCCCTTTAGCATTTAGCATAGAAACCTTACATCAACTGTAAGTGGTTTATCTTCCTGCCATGCAGTAAAATATAATCAACAACTAATCAAAAAGCGAAAAGGCAAAAGGTGATAATATGAATTGCAAAGAAAAACTTTTGGAAGTCCGAGATATACACAAGGTATATACGAAAGAGGGTGTTCCTACAAAAGCTCTTAATGGCATTACCTTTGATGTTCTTGATGGCGAATTTTTGGGGATCATGGGCGCAAGCGGATCAGGAAAAACGACCCTGCTAAATTGCATTGCTACGGTTATTAAACCGACCTCCGGGCAGGTCCTGCTTTCCGGCGCAAATGTGAGTTCCTTTGATAGCGAAAAACTGGCTGAGTATCGGGGCAATAAAATAGGCTATCTGTTTCAGGATTTTGCTTTGCTTGACAACTTGACTGGCAGAGAAAATATCCTGCTGCCGCTTTCTATCCATAATGTAGATATATCTGCTGCGGAGAAGAAGTTGAATGACATTGCAGGACTTTTTGGAATCACGGATGTGCTCTCCAAATTTCCGGCGCAGATGTCAGGTGGTCAAAAACAGCGCGTCGCTGCCGCCCGCAGTTTGATTTCCGACCCCGATATTATTTTGGCAGATGAGCCAACTGGGGCATTGGATACAAAGGCAGCGCGGTTGCTTATGGAAAAACTGTGCGAGATCAATCACGGTCGCGGACGCACAATTTTGATGGTAACACACGACCCGAACGCTGCAAGTTTTTGTTCCAGAATCCTATTCATACAGGACGGTGTGATTTTCCATGAGCTGCGCCGGAAAATTCCGACTGAAACACGGGAGGAATTTTATGCGCGTATCTTACAGGTAATGGCACAGATGGGAGGAGGGAGTGCAAATGTTCTTTAACCTTGCGTGGCGAAACTCCAAACGAAACCGTAGTGAGAACCTGATTTATTTTCTTACTATGGTTACAGCTGTAGCCACATTTTATATCGTCCTCTCCCTTGGAAGCCAGGACGTGATGCGCTTCTTGGAGGAAATCGAAAGTGACGCTGTTAATCGACTTCTGACAATGCTAATGCCGACGGTTTATCTTTTTTCGCTGCTGTTTGTGTTTTTCCTTGTCATTTTTGCGAACAAATATCAGCTTGAATGTAGGAGCCGGGAATTAGGGCTTTACCTGATGTTTGGAATGACAAAGCGACACTTGTTTATTCAAATCATGGCAGAGGGGCTAATCACATCACTGCTGGCTCTTTTGGGCGGACTGATCTGCGGCGGCTTTTTATCAGAGGTAATCAGCCTTGCTACGGCACGGCTTGTAGGTCGCGGCATAATTGCACATCAGTCAAGTTTTTCTGTGAGCGCTGTTCTCTTGACAACGCTTGGATTTCTAATGATTCAAGTTGTCGCGTTGTTCATCCTTTGTGGAAAACTATTCAACAAAGAAATCCACCAACTCCTTTATGGAGAAATGGCGAAGAAACAGCAAGTTGGAAAAATGAGTGGGAACTTATTTTCCCTCATTCTCGGAGCGGTAGTTTTGACGCTTGCATATTGGGTAATCCTAAAGTATTTCATGGTTGCTGGCGGTATGATGATAATTGTTGCCGTGATATTAGGTATTGTGGGAACAATGCTTTTTATCCGTGGGCTTGCAGGCTTGCTGAGCGCAGCGGCGGCTTCTGTGAAACGCAACACAACACACGGTCTATATATTTTCACTCTGCGGCAGTTACACGAAAATATAGTCCACAAGTATATTTCAATCGGTGTTGCATCTATTTTGATTATGCTCACTATCATGCTCATTGCGGACGGATCAACCCGCATTATGTCGTATGGGAACCAAATGACGCGGGGATCTTCTGTTTACGATTTTACCGTCACGGGCAATGAAGCGACTGTTGAAAAATACCTTTCGGGTAAGCAAATGCAGCCCTATGTGGCTGATTTGAGCCGCATGGAAACAGGAACAATGAAACGCCCAGCTTCCGTGAAAGCGAACTCTTTTATAGATTGGTCCGGGCTGCGTGAACAGGTTGTTTTGAATCTGCCGCCAGAAGTAGAGGATCCCGTCACACAAGGAGCTACAAGCTATGAGTTCAGTCCCAATCAACCAGCCGCGCTTAACCTTTTAGGGTGTATTGATACTACGGGAGCTTCGCCATTTTTAATTCCCGTATCTTCATATAACGAATTGCTGGAAGCAGCTGGAGAAAAAACTATCGTTCTTGGAATCGACGAAGCTGTATTCTATCTTAACCCGGATTTTCAGGGGAGTACAAAAGAAGAAACCACCACCATGTTGAACCAGATTGCGGAGGACGCACGGGCTAATGGTAAAGTCTTGATTTCTATTGACGGACTGCCAATTACGCTTATCCCGTTTGTGCCGATGAAAGGCTTGACTGCGGATGAAAACGTAAAAATCATAACCGCATTGATTGTTTCCGATGAAGTATATTCTGAATATGTAAATCCAGACACCGTTACCGTTTATCACAATTTCTGTATTCCGAGCGAAACTGTGGAAGCTGATGGCCTGATGGTGTCGATTATGGAAGCCCGTGACCTGTTAAAGCCCTCTGGCCTGTACTGCGAAAGCTATTTGGACAATTTCGGACGGCAACTATTTTATGTCATTTCCGGCAGCTACACGACCTTATACATGGGTTTTATGCTTCTAATTATCGCTTGCGCCCT
Source organism: Blautia sp. MSK20_18 (assembly GCF_020553125.1). NCBI lineage: Bacteria > Bacillati > Bacillota > Clostridia > Lachnospirales > Lachnospiraceae > Blautia > Blautia sp. MSK20_18. The sequence goes on along the minus strand of NZ_JAJCGR010000013.1, from coordinate 32,454 downwards.
ACTTGCCCTGCAATTCCTAACCCAAATGCGAGAAACAAAGGCAAGGTATGCGACACTTTCTATTCTGGGCGCACGACGCGAACAAATGAAGCGTTCCATAAACCAACAGGTGCTATGGTATTTTCTGCTCCCGCTGTTTCCTGCGTGTATCAGCGGTACAGTCGGAATTTGCGCAATGCAGCATTACCTATACTCTAATATGGCAAAACTGCAACAGTCTTATCCTATGCTGCTCGTTATGGCGCTTGTCGTTGTTTGTATGCTTGCATTGTACGGTGTGGCTATTGCGCGGACAGCAAACCGTGAAATCAGCAAATTAAATTGGAAGCCAAATGCTTAATGGGCTTATTCGGGAAGGAGGTGTTCATATTGGCGCAAATTATTGTGGTTGAAGATGATGTATATATGCGGGAAGAATTGATTGATGTGTTGGAAAAAGCGGGATATGACGCTGTTCCTTTGCTTGACTTTGAAAATGCCGTATCACAGATAATGTCTCTTTCCCCGGACTTGATTTTGCTCGACATCAATCTTCCTTTTCACTCCGGCTTTGAAATCTGCAAAGAGGTAAAGGCCAAACAGCTTGGGACTGTGCTGATATTAACTGCAAGAGATAAATTACAGGACGAGCTTCACGCTTTGGGATTAGGGGCGGACGATTACCTAACAAAGCCATGCAACACGGAACGGCTTCTTGCCCGCATTAAAAACCTCTTGCGCCGCAAAGAAGAACAGATGCAGCAGGGATTGCTTAACGGGGGCGGCTTCCTGCTTGATCCAAACACTTTTACGCTCTATGCAGGAAAGAAATCTTATGTTCTTCCGCAGAATGAGGGGAAAATACTTCTCACCCTTTTGAAAAGCAGCCCGAACCTTGTATCAAAGAGCGACCTGTTTCATGTGCTTTGGGGAACAGCGGAGTTTATAGACGAAAATGCGCTGCAAGTCAATTTTACACGACTGCGGAAAACGCTGCGTGAAGTTGGACTTGATGATCGCATTGAAACGGTGCGCGGGCAAGGCTACCGTTTGAAAGAGCAGGTGGAAGTATGAAGAAATTTAATACTCTCTTGACCTATGTATCGTCCAATCGTATTTGGTTGATTACTCTTGGCTGCTTGGATTTGTTCTTTGCGTTTCTGGCATGGGTGGCTTATCCGGGGGATTTTTTGAGCCTTGTGGTGCTAATGATATTTGTATCACTTGCCGCGTTTGTCATCCCCTTTGTCATCTCAATTCATAAACGCAGTAAAATTGATGCCGCTTTTCGGCGCTTTCTGTTAGAGCCGGACGACACAAACGAATACCTGTTGTGTGAAAGTGCCCCCGCGTCAATGCGCCCATATATCCATGAATTAGCCCATCATCTGAGAATGCAAGAGGGGTATGTGAACGAACAGCAGTTAAAGGTTGCCAACTACGAAAGTTATATTGAAAATTGGGTGCATGAAATCAAGAAACCTCTGTCCCTTATGACGCTTCTTTTAGATAATCGAAAGGTTGAGATGTCACCGTTGGTGCATACTCGTATGCTATATGTACGCGACCATGTGCGGCAGAACGTAGAACAGATTTTGTACTTTTCACGTCTTGGGGCGGCTCACAAAGATTGCTATTTTGAACCAATTCTGATCTTAGAGACTTGTCGGGAAGCGGTTGAGGACAATTTATCCTTGCTTGAAGAAGCCCAATTTTCTGTCACATATTCCGGGAACGACTGTAACGTAATTTCTAACAAAAAAGGCTTTATGTTCATTTTGGGACAGATTATTAGCAACAGTGTAAAGTATGCTGTGAAGGACACCGCCCCCGCTATTCAATTTTCAGTAACGGATAATCCAGAAAGCGGGCAGATTACTCTATCCGTCAGCGATAACGGAACAGGTATACCCGCGTCTGATCTGCCGTTTGTTTTTGATAAGGGCTTCACTGGGGACGCAGGAAGCTTTTTAAGCCGCTCCACAGGTATGGGATTATATTTAGTGCAGAAAATGGCAAAAGATTTAGCGATAGATTTACAAATCACATCACAGTTGTCATGCGGAACAACCATTATTCTGATGTTCCCCAAGGTGCAATATCCAGTCAGGAGGTTTGATGATGCAACAGCAGATTCGTACGCAAACACCAAAGAAAAATAAGCCTGCGGCTTCTCTGATTATAAGTTGGCTGATTATCTTGGGCGTATATTTACTTTTGCGCCTTGTCTTTGTTATCTTCGGATTTCATTTGGCACCAGTTGTTTTAGGTGGATGTTTAGCTGTTCTACCTTACATTGCGGGAGCGTTTTATCTTTTTAAGACACCAGCGGCACATCGGGTGGGAGGTTGTGTGTTAGGAATTTTACTGCCGTCCATTGTAGAAAAACTCGTTCTTTATTTTTTGGGTGCGTCCCTTTACGGAATACCTCTGGCAGATGTCAGCGGAGTAATGAGCAGAATTGCAGCGAATGAGCCGTTCACACACATTTTTTCTAATCCGGCAGCACGCTATATTCTTAATCTATCATTTTTTGGATGGCAGTACATTGTCGGCAGTATTGTCGTATGTGCAATTCTGATTTTAGGCATGATGGGTATTCAAAAAAGAAAATCATGTTCTCGAACGTAAGGAAAACTGAGGGGATTTGTAAATGAGCAGAAAAATAGTGATGACACTCGTGTGCATCCTTGTATTGGGTCTATCTGGGTGTGGAGATACACTCACTCTTAATCAATACAATACGAGTGAAATTTGGTATATAGCATATACAGACATTGATACAGTTTGTGAGAGCAATGAATTAACCGCAGATGGCTCCAGCATTTTACATTCTGAGGAAGATTATCTTCTGCTTTCATATGTAGTTGACAGCAATATTGAAATTACAAAAGAGCTAAAGGATGGGGGGGGTGGGACCATTTGATCCTGACAAACCCTCAATGGATAGATCGCTTTGGTGATCCCAGCAAGTTAAAACCTGTGGAATATGGCAGTTTGGCAAATAGCATGCAGGAATTTTTAGATGTTCAAATGCCTATATTGACTGCTGATGGAAATGTATTGCCTGATGGAGTGGGACTATATCAATATGATGGAGAGACATTATTGGCATTTCCGGTGCATGTGGCGTTGGGCGCAGCAGAGCCGATAGAAGCAAAAAATCCATTGATTATCCTTGTGGATAAACCGGCACAAAGTCTTAAAGCGAGTAGCTGTATGTTGCCGCTGACTTCAAGCGGAAATGTCCTGTTTGCAGAAGGAGAGAAACTTCAAGAGTCATTTGACGAGAGCAAACTAATTGACTATGGATCGATTGAAGAGTTTCAGATGAATCATTAAAGTGAATCTGAAATGTGGAAAACAGTAGCTTAGTATAACAGAAATAGCTGCCGCACGACGGCAAAAGAAAAAAAGCCGTCGTACAGCAGCTAGAATCCGTGCTTATACTTCAAAAGAAACTCGGTATGGTGCGTTCCGTGGATGTTGCCCGGTACATGGAAGTTTCAAAACCCAGCGTATGTTACGCAGTAGGAACTTTACGAGAGGACGGTTTTTTGACAACAGACGAAAACCATTATATACACCTGACCGACCTTGGCCGGGATGTGGCCGAAAAAATTTACGAACGCCATTGCTTTTTTACTTATCAACTTATAGCCGTTGGAGTTAATCCACAAACTGCAGAAGTGGATGCTTGTCGCATGGAACATGCAGTCAGTGATGAAAGTTTTCAAAAACTGAAAGAGCATGCGATGAGAGGGATTGCTGCACAAAAAATTGACAATACATTTGATAATTTTCCTGTGAAGAAATAGAAAATGTTGCTTTGCTAAAATAGATTAAATATGAAAGACACAAAATACAAGATATTAGCATATTTTGACAATCAATCATATCGAAAACTATTCAATGAGGTAAACTCAGATTATGCAGAAAATCTACAAATTTTACTGCATAATTTGAGTTTATTTTCTTATGATGTGCTTATAATAGGAGTGATCCTTTATAAAGAGAACATAAGTAATATTATATCTGCTATTAGAAAAATAACGCAGATACCAATTATTATTTTGACGGATGCTTCCTCTTTATTGTGTATGTCATGGAAAAAAGAATTAATATACGCTGGTGCAGATTGTGTAATGGATATAAATAGCACTATAGAAGAAGTAGATCTGCAGATTTTTTCATTGGCACGACGAAATAATAAACAAAAAATAACTCAAAAGCAATCCGAAACGATGATTGATAAGGGAAAACTTGTAATGGATCATAAGAAACATAAAGTATTTTGGAATAATGTAGCGTTACATTTAACACGACAAGAATATAATTTTTTATACTTATTAGCGGTGACACCGATGAGAGTATACACATTTGAACAGATTTACCAGCTCGTATGGAAAGATTATTCTGTTGGTGATATTAAAAATATCATCTGGTGTCTGGTAAAGCGATTGAGAAAAAAGTTGAATGTCGTTGAAGACGGTGCCGGGAATTGCATTGTCAGTGTCAGGGATATAGGTTACAAATTTGAATTGAATAATGAAAACGAACAGCAGTAAGGCGAATAATCCGTAAAAAGATTGTTCGTCTTATTTTATTTGTGCTGGAAAGAAGGTGATAAAAATTGACCGTCAATTGACAGGTTTCTGACCGTTAACTGACAGGTGCATCCGATACACTGTGCCTTTGTAAAGATATGATTACAAAGGAGATCCGTGTTTGCAGGGAAACAGCAGAGATGCCGGACATTCCTGTGGACAGGAAGAACGAGCCAGATCACCGCCACACTCCGATTTGATTTCACAAAAATTCAGATCGGAGGAAAAGATAAGTGGCTTATAACAAAGCAAAAGAAGAATATAGATGGAACCAGTGGAAAGCAGAGGAAGAGAAGATCCTGCGTGAGCAGGGTGTGGATGAAGAGACGATCCAGAAGCTCCGGGAGTATGACTGGAACGATTTTAACGCAGAGCGGAGATTCCGGGAACATCAGACCTCACTTCTGGACTGTATGGAACTGCTTCTGGAAGAAAAAGAATCAGGAGAGTCTCAGCCAGAGAGTGTGGAAGCCCTGCTCGATACCGTGGAGAATGAGGAATTGCTCCAGATCCTGTTATCGACTGACAAGAAAACTCTTCAGATGGTTGTTCTGAAGATGATGGGATATGCACCAAAGGAGATCAGCCATCACATGGAACTGCCGGAGCAGACTGTTTATACAAGACTGCGGAGGTTACGGGAGAAAATCAAAAAGTCCATGAAATTTGAATAAAACAAAAGGCTCTCATCGGCTGATTATCAGAACGAACAGACAGGAGGATTGATACGATGGATGAGAAAGAAGTGTCCGAAATGCAGGAAGAAATGATGACGGTGCTGGTAGTCGAGCCGATGAAAGCACCCTATGTCAAGAACATCCCCAATGAGCTGGAGGATCTGCAGCAGGCGGTAGGCGGTGACATTGAAATGACCTATCCGTTTGATGATAAAGTTGGAATCCTTTTAAACGGCAATGGAAAATTTGAGGGGCTGCCGTTAAATCGGGCATTGTACGATGACCGAGGACAGGTCTATGATGCCATTGCCGGAACATTCCTTGTAGTAGGACTGACAGAAGACGATTTTACTTCGCTGACACCGGAGCAGATTGAAAAGTTTAAAGAAAAATATCAGTCACCGGAAATTTTCACCCTGTTTAACGGGGAACTTCATGTGATGAAGATGCCGCCGGAAGAAGCCAAAGAGCAGAAAGAAAAGCAGAAGAAAGATGCACAGCAGAAGAATCCGGCAAAAGGAAAAAAGAAAAACAGATCCGGGGAATCACGATAAAAAATTTTTTTGTGAAGTGAATAAAAAAATACACTGCCATCGGCTAGTAAGCAGAGGGACATCCCTCGGCTGTTCTTTGGCAAGTGAATATCGGCACTACAGGTACGTTCCCAACCGTAGAAGCGTGACAGTATGAGCGCCATGATTAAGTATAGGGTAAAGATTCTTAGACTTGGAGCGAGAAAGCATAGCTGTGAATAAGGCGGTGGCAGCCTTTCGCCAAGATCACGGATGGGGGATAATGATACACGTTACCAGCCAGAGAGCGGAAGATGGACTCCGGGTTGTAATCAGAAAGACCCCCAGGACATCTGTGAGCGGCGGCAGGCCAGCCGCCCGCCTGTAGTGTCCCCTTTCCCAGAAGAAATACAGGGATAGTTCCGGGGGTGCGAGGTCAAATGCGGAACAGCAAGATAAAAAAGAAATCAATGAAGAAGTGTGTCGTTGATATCAGATACCATGCGGCTGTGGGAGACTACAGCCGTATTCTTGTGGTATTAACGTCACATCAAGGGGAGAGAAAGATGGAAGAAACAAAAAGAAGTGGGATGAGCAAGGATCAGTTCTGGAATCTGATTGAAAAAGCAAAGGAAGTGTGCGGCACCGATCTGGATGCTTCGGCGGTGTGGATCAAGCAACAGCTTTTCTATATGACACCGGAGGATGTTCTGCAATTCCATAATCTGGTTTACAGTTACCGGGATGCAGCTTATAAGTATGGCTTATGGACAGCGGCAGGTATTCTGATGGAAACAGGGTGCAGTGATGACAGCTTTTCCGATTTTCGGATGTGGCTGATCGCCCAGGGAAAAGATGTATATCTGAATGCCTTAAAAGATCCGGATTCCCTTTCCGGTGTAACTCCTTATGGATACTGTAGTTTTGAATCATTGGGATATATCTCATTGCAGGTCTACAGTGCCATGAAAGGAAAAAATATTTACCAGGATAGTACAGCCAGAATGCAGATGGAAAGCTATGAGCAGGTGATCCGGGATATTGTGTACCATCCCATGATCGAGTATCCGTTGGAATTGCCAGAAGCCATGGTGGTTTATCCGAAACTCTGTGAAAGGCATTTGTCCGAGCAGGTAAGGAATGCTCCACAGAAGGTAAGGACATGGAATGTTTCCCGGACGGATATCCGAAGGATGATGGCACGGGGAAATGCTGCCATAAAGAAAATGCAGGAGCAGGGAGCAAAAGCACCGGAAGCAGTCAGATCCGTCCGTAAGGGTACGGTAAGATAAGCTTCCCGGCAAGGAGAAGTAATGTGTTATAAAAATGAATATCAAAAAAGGGCGCATGGCGAAGTGGAAAGAATCTTTCGGGAACTTCTACCGGAAGCCGGGCTTCACGTAAGAGAAGAACAGATCCGTCTCTGCCATGAAATGCTGGATGCCCTTATGAAAAATGAGATCACGCTCTGTGATGCAGGAGTGGGCATTGGAAAAACCTATGCCTATCTGACTGCCTGCATCCTGATGCGGAAATATAGTGTACTGCATTCCGGTTATTCGGGATGTGACAGGCGGCCTGTGGTGGTATCCACTTCCAGCATTGCCTTACAGAAAGCTATCATAGAGGAATATGTTCCTTTTTTATCGGATGTACTGTTAAAAGCAGATCTGCTTCAGGGAGAATTAAAGGCAGTTGTCCGCAAGGGAAAGGAACATTTTGTGTGCGATTACAGGCTGGCCCAAAGACTGGAGGCAGTCCGGGATAAGAATAAAAATCAGGCACAGATGGAGGCATTGAAGTCCCTCCGGCATAACTTTGATTTAGATTCCGTACATAACCTGAGCGGTTTTGACCGCAGGCTGGTGTGCGTACCGAAATTCTGCCCCAGGGAGTGTCCGGGGAAAGCAGGATGCCGTTATCAGAAATATTTGGATGTTTCCAAAAAAGAGGAAGTTTTTATACAGATATGCAATCACAATTATCTTCTGGCAGACGCCATGCACCGGATGAATGAATACCGGCCTCTGCTGGCAGATTACAGAGCATTGGTAGTAGATGAAGCACATAAGCTCCCAGAAGCTGCCAGCCAGATGGATGGGAGAAGTATTGGAAGAGAGGATGTGCAGGAAATCTCGTATTTCTTAAACAGGGAGCATAAAAGTTCGGAAGGTAAGAGACTACAGGATTGGTTTAATACACTTTCAATGGAAATCCGTAAGGATCAGGCCGGGATGGGAGATGACATAGCTGGAAAAGAAAATTTCTATTTTCCGGCAAAGTGCCGATCTTCTCTGGAGCAGGTAAGGGGGAATCTCAGTCTTATGCTTAAAAGACTTGCTGGAAATGTCCCTTACTGGATCTTCCGGCGGCTGGAAGAGATGGAAGAGCTGTTCGGCTGGTTTCTGAAGAAGGATACCAGATACGTTTTATTTCTTCAGCCAGACGGCAGGGGAGATCCTGTGTTTATGGCTGTTAGCAGAGAGATTCCAAGGTTTCTCCATGATTCCTTATGGGACAGGGGATTTCCCTCGATTCTCACCAGTGGAACTTTAAAAGCCGGAAATGGGTTTGTAAGGACCAGACAGATGACCGGGCTGGAAAAGAAAAGCAGAGTCCGGGAGTGTGTAGCAGAATCCCCATTTTGTTACAGAGAGAACTGTCTGCTTTATATTCCTGAGAATTTAAAAGCGACGCTCAAGGGAAGCCGGGAAGAGGCCGAGCAACTTGCAGGCCAGATCCGTGATCTGGTGTGTTCCACTTACGGGCATACACTGGTACTGTTTACATCTTATACCCTGATGGGAAATGTGCAGCAGCTCCTGCGGGATCAGATCCCGTTCCCGATGGTGCAGGTATGGAGAAACTCACAGGAAGAAATCGCACGGTTTAAGAAGATGGAAAATGCCGTTCTGTTTGCAGCCGGCTCCTGTTGGGAAGGTGTGGATTTTCCGGGGGATATGGTATCGTCCCTGATCATTGTAAAATTGCCGTTTGCTGTACCGGACCCCATCCATGAAGCACAAAGGGAACAATACCGATCACTGGAATCCTACATTCAAAATGTTGTTGTTCCAGATATGCAGAAGAAACTGCGCCAGGGATTCGGACGGGCGATCCGGACGGAGCAGGACACCTGTGTAGTGTCCATTTTAGACCACCGAGCGGCAAAGAAAGGAAAGTACCGGGGAGATGTTCTGGACGCCCTGCCAAAGTGCCAGATGGCAGAAAAAATCGATGAAGTAGAGGACTTTATCCGAAGCCGGAAAGTGGAGCGTTACTACAGCTGATAACATCCGTGGTGTTGTTGGTTCTGCCCAGATCTGGACAGAAAATAAGACAAAAAGTTTAGTGGTATTTCAGGAGCGGTTTTGACCGAATTGGTGGTATTTGTGATAGCTTTATCGGCATGAGTTGGGTATACTGTGTATAGCGTTAGAGGAAAGGAAGTGAGCAGGAATGAGACGATATGAACTGGAAAAAGAAAGAGAGGGTTCCACCGTTTATTTCTTTATCAGAGATGTGGAAACACTGGATATCGTCCTGCTTCCAACCAAATATCTGATGCACAAGATACGGAGTAAATGTTCACCGAATACGGTGCGGCGCTCCGCACTTGCAATCCTGTACTATCTGGAATACATCCATGAAAAGAAAAAGGAATTGACAGACGTATATCAAATGCCTTATGTTGAACAGACAAATCACTTTGTGGAATTTTTATACTGGCTGAAAGCCGGGAAGCATACCAGAGATAAAAATCACAGATCTCCAAACAATGGAACCTGCAACGCATACTTAAGAGATGTGTTCAGGTTCTATCTTTTTATAGAAGAAGAGTACCAGCAGTTCGGGGAGCTGAAAGTCCTGTCCTATAATTATTTTGTAGCCGTGGATGCAGTAGGCGTAAAGAAAAGCATACGATCAAAGAGTTTCAAAGGCTATTTAAAAGAGGAAGAGCATAAGGCGAGAGCAGCAAAGAAAGATGAAATTGTGGAAATCTTGAAAGCGTGTACCAATATAAGAGATCGGCTTCTCATGCTGCTTCTGGCAGAGACAGGCTACCGAATCGGTGAGATCTTAGGAATTGATTACAGTAAGGACATTGATTATCAGAACCACATAATCCGGGTATATTTCCGTGAGGACAATGAAAATGGAGCGAGAGCAAAGAATGCAGAATACCGAAGTGCGAAGATCAGCAAAGATACCTTCGGCTTTTTAAATCTGTATATCGCAGAGTACCGAAAACTACTTCAGCACCAGACAAGCCTGTTTGTGAATATTTCCGGGGATAATATCGGAAAACCAATGAACGTGGAAGCAGTATACTCCATGCTAAAAAGAATGGATAAGAAAACAGGGATTAAGATCACGCCTCATATGCTCCGGCATTACTTTGGAAATGAGCGGAGAAAAGCAGGATGGTCGCTGGAACTGATACAGCTGGCCTATGGACACCGCCACATCCAGACAACCATCAATTATCTGGACATTGTGGATGATGAACTGCTGGATGCCAGCCAGGAATTCTACGAGAAACACTCCTCCCTGTATGGGATTGAGGAATTGCTATAGGAGGTGGTTTTTATGCCTGTGTTTTTACAGTCTTTTATAGAGGCAGAACAAGAACGGAGCAGGCGGATTGAGCAGCTACGAAAAGAAATCCGGGAGTTTGCAAAAGAGGAAGCAGGAAGTTCCATTACAGAACAGATTCTGCTGTTTCTGGCAGATGAGATGGTAGAACATCTTTCGGAAATAGATTATGAACTGCGAATGAAATTTGAATTATACATAACACCGCTGATAAAGCGAAATTACATTTACCGATATACCGGAACGTTCGACCGGATACGGCAGGCGTACATCCGGGAACGGATGAAAACTCCGGCTGGACAGAGGGAATGTGAATGGAAATATAAAAATGAAATACTTTTTGTTCCATACCACTCAGATCCTGTAATCGTAAAGAGTGTGGAAACGGTACGGTGTCGGAGCAACATGGTCTGGAATTTTAAAGCGGCAGCCAGTGAGAAACTGAAACGTCAGATTTTTACCGTGCTGGAATATATTCTGGAGAATTATGAAATTTCCAGACTGAGGGAATATAAACTGACCGGGCTACAGCTTTTTTACGAATTTTGCATCCGGGAGCAGATTACAGATATCCAGCTTCTGGAGCTGGAACAGGAAACAGCATTTCAGGACTACCTGAAGCAGAAAGTCGAGAAAGAGCAACGGCGAAAACGACTGAAGAGCATTGTGGAAACTGCCCGTAAAGTGATTTTTATAGAAACTGATGAAACAAGATGGGATGCTACCATCTGGTATTTAGAGCGGTTTCGTATTGCCAAAGAAAGAATAAACCAGAGTGACAGTATAGAAAAAATATCATTTCAGGAAGTTCTACAGCCCAAGAATCGATTGCTGCTTCAGGAATATATGAAGTACGAAATTGGAATCGGAGAACTGGCGCTCAGTACGGTGTACGAAAGATTCCGAACCATTCGAAATTTTTTGCAGGAGATCAGCGAACTGGAAGTTACCAAGTGTGATGCTAGCCTGATTGATGTATATTTAAAGAATTTGCAGAATGGTGCTATGGGAGCAAAGACATTTAATACCAATGTTTCGGGAATACAGTTTTTTATGAAATTTCTGGAAGTAAAGGGGTATATAAAAAAGGTTCCGTTTTATGCATCGTATTACTTGGAAAAACAGATCCCAGTCCACCATGACAGAAGTGTGGAAGAGGATGTGTATATGGAAATTATCCAAAACCTCTCACAGTTTCCTGAACACCTGAGAATGATGTTTTTACATCTCTGGTGTGTAGGACTCCGGATCAGTGAGGTCTGCACCTTAAAAGGGGATGCGTATTATATCCAGAATGGTGACTGCTGGATGAAGGTCTACCAGGTGAAAATGAAAAATTATAAAAGGGTTCCCATTCCGGTAACATTGTATCGTCTGATGCAGGTTTATCTGAAAAAGCACCCTACCAAAAAAGAAGCATACATTTTTCGGAATCGGAAAGGTGGAGCATTTTCCAAAAGCACCTTCATGGGGCAGATGAAAAAATACTGCTCCCAGATAGGCATACAGAATGGAGAATATATTTTTAAGTCTCATGATTACCGACATACCGTAGCAACCAATTTTTATGAGCATGGCGTATCAATCCAAAGCATCCGGGACTATCTGGGACATACGTTTGAGGAAATGACCATGCAGTATATAGATTATATGCCAAGAAAAATTGCTAAAGAAAATGACGCATACTTTGAGGAAGAGGAAAACAGCCTGCTTGCCTGTATGCAGAAAGGAGAGAAGCATGGATAATAAACTGAAATTCCAACAACTGGAATGTTATAAGCTGGCTACCGATGAGCAAAAGGAAAAGCTGAATAAGGAACAATATTTTGATCTGGATAAACTGCCGGGAAACCAGCTTCAGACAGAATTTGTCGAATACATTTACTACCGTGGAACGCAGGTATCCATCCTGACCATAAAAAGGGAAAGGCATTATTTTAACAGCTTATGTGAATTTTTTCAGAAGTCATCCCATCAGGAAAACAGCCTGCTTGACAGAGAAAAAGACTTCTGGATAAAGCAGTTGAAAATGTGGATGATACAAAACGGTAGGGCTTTGACGAAGCATAAAGTGACGAACATTCAGACTGAATCGGTGGAAAAAGCTGCCCTGATCCGGTATTTTGAAAGCCTTCTGGAATTTACACTGGACCGATCAGAAACCAATGAGCTGGCAAAGGATATCTGGCATCTGGAAAGGCTTCCGCTTATCCTGCGGACAAATCCGATTGTCAACCATAAGACACTAAATTTCAGAGGAATCCGGCAACCAGATATTCGGGAAGAAGTAAAAAAAGCAATTTACCATCATCTGAAAACCGAAGCCCTTGGCAGTATAAAACGTGAACTGTCCGCAATGAATAAATTTTCAAAGTATTTGGATGAAAAGCATTCCAAGATCAGCACCTGCGAAGAGATTGACCGGGAGATCATAGAACAATTTTTAATCAACATCAAGGTAGAATCAAACGGAGGGAATGGCATCCGGGATGACCTGCTAAAGCTTCGAAATGTGCTGGAAACAATCGGAAAAATTTATGATTTTCCACATCTTACAAAACTGTTTTTAAAATCTGATTTTCCGCCAGAACGGAAAGCAGAATTCAAATCTTATTCGGACAGTGAGCTGAAAAGACTGAATGCCCAGATTGTAAAAATGGAAGAGCAGATAGCAAGGGCAATGATCATCCACCAGATGCTTGGAACCAGAATTTCCGACACGCTGACCTTGCGGAAAGACTGCCTTTATAAACATGACCGTCAGGATATGATTATCATATACCAGCCGAAAACAAGAAGATATGAAAAACCGATCAGCCGGGAGCTGGCACAGCTGATTGGAAAGGCAGTCAGTTATGCAAATGAGCATTATCCTGAAAGCATTTATATCTTTGCGGACGAGAACAAACCGGAGAGACCAATCAGTTACCAAACCTTGCAGGATAAAGTGCTTCGAATGATCTATGAAAAAGATATCCGAGATGACAGCGGGAAATTATTCGGATTTGGAACGCATATGTTCCGGCACTGTTATGGGGTAAAGCTGACAGAACTCCATGTGGATGATTGGACCATAGCAAAGCTCCTGGGTCATAAAGGAGTGAAAAGCGTCCAGTACTACCGGAAAATGAGCAATCAGCGACTGGCAGATGAGACAAGGGAAGTAAGAAATCTTATGTCACAGATTATCTTAGCAAATCTGGACGGATGGGGAGAAGAATATGAGCAAATACGACAAGATGCTGGAATTGAATAAAAGAAAGAGCGAAGAAAAAGTGGAACGGGCAGTCCTGACAATACGGACAATGGTGTTGGAGAGAGAAAAGGTGTCCGTACCAGCACTGATGCAAAAGACTGGTTTATCTAGAGGATTCTTTTACAAGAATCCGATTGTAAGAGGTGAGATTGATGCAGCAATGGAACAGCAGGCTGGTATGGTGGATCCAAGGAGAAACATTATCAGTCAGGCGATGGAAGCGGAAATGAATCTGCTCCGGCAACAGCTACAGAAACTGAAAAGCGAAAATGAGAATCTAATAAAGGAAAACCAGAAGTTAAAAAAAGCACTATCCAAGAAAGAGTTGAATCTTATCAAACAGATTTAAGCTATATCATAATGCAAAGTAGGTCTGCCAGAATACAGCAGATCTGTTTTGCATTGTGATATAGAAACAGATTATGCTTAAAAGGCATTAAGCAACCCATAATAATGGGTATTGGACATAGAAAGCAATATGGGAGTATGATGATACCGATAAGAAATAGAGTGTACCTGAAATGCAAACTGTCACAGAAAAATTATGAACTTTATGTAAAAAGTTGCAAAATCTATTGACCTAGAGCTTACTTCAGGTTGTACCATAAAATAAAAAGAGCAAGGAGGAATTTTTTATGGATATCGAACAGATGAAAAAAGACTTAGGTGGAGGTAACGTATTTCCAATCGGTGAAGAAAACGTAGCATTCGCAAAGTATTTTACAGGTGAATGCTATTTGAATATGCTTACAACAGAGAGAGTACCAGTTGGTCTGGTTACTTTCGCTCCGGGAACAATCAATGCATACCACATCCATCATAAAGGTGGACAGATCCTTCTGGTTACTGGTGGAAGAGGATGGTACCAGGAAGAAGGAAAACCAACTCGTAAATTGAAAGCTGGAGATGTAGTAAATATTTCACCAGAAGTAAAACACTGGCACGGGGCAGCGAAAGACAGCTGGTTCCAGCATCTGGCTGTTGAAGTTCCAGCAGAGGGAGCTTCCAACGAATGGCTGGAGTTTTTACCGGAAGAAGAGTATAACAAATTACCATAAATAAGAAAGATGGAGGTTTGATATCATGGCAAAGATCACACAGATAGCAGGAAGAAATGCTCTGGGAACATTTGCACCAGATTTTGCACATTTTAACGATGACATTCTTTTCGGAGAGAACTGGAATAACGAAGATATTGATTTAAAAACAAGAAGTATCATCACAGTTGTAGCACTGATGGCACAGGGAATCACAGATTCCTCTTTGAAATTCCATTTACAGAATGCAAAGGATCATGGGGTAACACAGAAAGAGATCGCAGCAATCATCACTCACGTAGCATTCTATGCAGGCTGGCCAAAAGGCTGGGCAGTCTTTAATCTTGCAAAAGAGGTTTGGAATGAGGACGAAGCAGAGAAATAACCTGGCAGAAACTGCTCGTCATGAAAGGGTCGCACAAAACACAGACGTGTATGCCGTTAAAGCCCGTAACTATAAGGGATTGCGGAGGGGTAGTCCAGTTTTTTGCAGGAATAACTGGCATATTCATCATGCAAAAAGCGGAGGCGGACAGATTCTTATCTGCATTGCAGGACGTGGATACTATCAGGAAGAAGGAAAAGAAGCAGTAGAAATGAAACCCGGAGATTGTGTCAATATTCCGGCAGAAGTAAAACACTGGCATGGAGCAGCACCAGATGAATGGTTTTCACATCTGGCAATTGAAGTACCGGGAGAAAAAACATCATCCGAATGGTGTGAAACAGTAACGGATGAGATATATGGAAAATAAACTTGATGCAGTCCAGTACTATCAGGATCACAAAGATCTCGGAATACGTGGATGTGCAGAAAATCTTGGCATCGGATACAGCACATTAACAAAATGGCTGAAAGACTTCCGGGAATCAGGTGATATTCCTGTTCATGGTTCTGGTAATTATGCATCTGATGAGTAGAAGGAAATTGCCCGTCTCAGACGTGAATTACGTGATGCCCAAGATGCACTTGATGTGTTAAAAAAAGCAATCAACATTCTGGGAAAATGACGGAAGTCATTTATTTTGAAGTGTCTGAGAAGACGGAAGCTGCCAAAAAGGCTGGACGCCGGGTTTCCGTCTCCGGGATGTTGAAATTTTTAGGTGTCTCTCGCTCAGGCTTACATGTAAGTATAGATGATGTTTGGGATGCAACATGATAGAAGAGCTGTAAGATTTTGAAAAGAAAATCTTATGGCTTTTTTTGCAAACAAATAGAAGAGGAAAATAGTGCTAAAATGTAAAAAAATATTTTACAATAATAAAAAAGAAAAATGCTGATGAGGTATCAATTACGATTTAGTTTGAGCTAATATCATGGTATTACCCTGAAACAAAGACACTATATTCTCAAGAGGGTAATACATTGTACAAGATTCCAATATACTAAAAAAGTTATTGACATACACCACAAATATAGTTATGATTCTAAATGTTTGAATTATAACTATTTATATGATAAAAGAAGGAGCTAAATAATAAATGGATGATTCATTTCACTACCTGTCTATGATAAACCATATGACTGTCCAGAAAAAACTAATGGAACAGCTGGCAGACACAGGCCTTACCTTGGGACAGCCCAAAGTATTGGATTACCTGAAAGATCACGATGGTGCCAGCCAGAAAGAGATTGCGGCAGGATGCCTCATCGAGGCAGGATCTTTAACGTCCATTTTGAACCGTATGGAAGAAAAAGGTCTGATCGAAAGAAAAATGCTCAATGGAAACCGTCGTACTTTTCATATTTTTATGACAGAATCCGGAAAGAAAAATCAGAAGTTTGTGGAGGAGGCTTTTAAGAAAATAGAAAAAACTGCATTAAATGGTATTTCCGTAGAAGAGCAGAAGTTGTTTATGGATATTTTTTGCCGGATCTATCGAAATCTTGCAGATATGAAATGAGGAGGAAATAAAAAATGGAGAAACTAAAACGATATTTAATATTTCTGGTGGGATTATTTGTAAACTCCCTGGGAGTCAGTCTGATCACAAAGGCAAACCTAGGAACATCCCCGATTTCATCAATTCCTTACGTATTAAGTCTTAATTTTCCATTTACACTTGGAAACTTTACCATCTTTTTCAGTATCTTTCTGATCGCACTGCAGTTGATCATCCTGAGAAAGAACTTTAAATTGGAGCACATCCTTCAGATTCCGGTATCCATCATATTTGGATATTTTATTGATCTTACCATGATTCTTTTTTCCTGGGTCAATCCGGAAGCGTACATCATGAAGATTGTATATCTTCTCATGGGATGTCTGATTCTTGGCGTAGGTGTATATATGGAGGTCTTGGCAGACGTTGTCATGCTTCCGGGAGAATCTTTTGTCCGTGCTATTGTTCTTACATGGAAAACAAATTTCGGAACAACCAAGATTTGTTTTGATGTATCCATGTCAGTGATCGCTGCTGTACTTTCTTTCGTATTTGCAGGAAGACTGGCTGGTGTAAGAGAAGGTACCGTTATTGCTGCCCTTCTGGTAGGCTTTATCGCCAGACTCATCGGTAAGAAACTTGTATTCCTGAAAGATATGATTTTCCCGGAAAGCGTATCTGCAGAAAACGAGAACGAAGCAAAAGAACAGACAGCAGGAACTTATGGAAAAAATGTTATCGCCATTGGAAGACAGTTTGGAAGTGGCGGCCACGATATTGGCAAGATTCTTGCAGAAAAGTTGGGATATGATTTTTATGATGCGGAGATTATCCAGATGACAGCAGGAACCACCGGATACACACCGGAATTCGTTAAGAAAAAAGAGGAGATCATGACAAACAGCCTTCTCTATGATCTGGTCAATCAGATGTACCTGAATACAGACAGGCAGGATGAAGCGCCGAAGGATAAAATTTTCGAGGCAGAATGTCAGGTTGTACGTAATCTTGCGAAAAAAGGCAACTGCGTGATAGTAGGCCGTTGTGCAGATTACGTTCTCAGAAATTCCGGAAATTGTCTGAAAGTATTTTTTTCAGCGCCTCTTATGAGCAGAATTAGAAGAGTAGCACAGAGACAGAATATCTCCGAGGGAGAAGCCAAAGCTACGGTTCAGAAAAATGAAAAACTCCGTGCAGATAACTACCGTTATTACACCCGCCGTATGTGGGGTGCAGCCGGAAACTTTGATCTTAGCCTGAATACAGATTTGGGAGAAGAATATATTGAGAACTGCATCCGCAGTGCTATGAAACTGTAAAAATATATAAAGCCTTATAATATTTGTCGTAAATGATATAGCCCCTTAAGGAACAGTCAATCTAAAAATCATATTTGAGGGACATATCATTTGCAGTAATATTATAAGGCTTTTTCTTTTCTACTGTATACAGATAAGACACATACAGGACTTATAAAGTATTTCGGTATTCCGCTGGTGTCATATGGAACTTTTTCTCAAAAATTTTATAAAAATGCGTAATGTTGGAATAACCGATCTCTTCCATGACAGTAGTAATAGAACGATCAGGCTGCTTTAATATTTCCGCCGCTCTGGACAGACGGATATTCTGGATAAGAGAAGAAAAAGTCTGTCCCGTATAATTTTTTAGGATAAAAAGCAGGAATCCTTGGCAATTCAATTACCGAGATGAAAGCGTAAACTGTGCATGTCTACACTCATAATAAATGAAAAGATTGCAGAAAAGTACAACACAACACCAGAAGAGGTACGCAGAGAAATGCAGATAGCCATAGATGCAGGATTTGATAATCCTGATCCGGCTGTGCAGGAAGTATTTATGGGAAACCTGAATCCGGTCATAAAGAAGGTGAACCGGATGTAGTAGGAACATTTTCCGTAAATCGGGATGAAAATTTAACCGTGATGGCTAACCGGGGAGATATTGAGGATTGATGTTCGCTGATAATAGGTATCTATGATATCCTGTAAAGTAATCATATTCATTTTTTCTTCAACAGTTTTTTGGATTTCATTATAGAATTCCTGTAAAGATAACTGAATATTAATGCCAACGCCGCAATCAGGGTTGGTATGAGTATCTAAATGGAGCAGCGGCTTCTCGCCTTCAACTGCTTTATAAATATCCAGCAATGTAATCTGATCTGCTGGTTTTGAAAGAGAAGGACGGGCATGTCCGGCTACACTGGTCATAAGTCCGGCTTTTTTTAGTTTTAACATAAGCTGGCGTACAAAGCCGGGATTTGTATGGACACTTTCTGCAATTGAGGCACTGGAGAGAGATTTTTCCTGATTGATAGCAATCAGAACCATCACATGAACAGTATCGCTTAATTTTGTTGAATATTTCATGATAAGAAACTCCTTATAGTATGATATAATGATTTTTCTTCACATTTTGAGACAAAAATATTTCTGGTTTGTCTAAAACATTTCAAGTTCTCAACAGTTCTTTTTAATGTGTTGAGAAACTGTGCATATTTATTATTTTGATGATTGTAAATAATATAATTACAACTATAATGAAATTTAAAGGAAAAGTCAACACAGTAATGAAACTTACGGAGGAGTGTATAATATGCTAATCGTAGACAAATCTATGAAACTATGACTGAGGTAATGAGTTTTGTCCAGGAATGGATAAAAGAGAATCCGGACAAAGTTAGATTTATGAGAACATTAAAATCCTTGTATAAACATTGATTATTACATGATACTATAAATGTTCACAAAGGAGAGCTTATGGAATACAAAAATCAAACAGAAAATCGTGCATTTCAGGAAATGTTGCAGGCAGCAGTAAAACGGCTGCAAAATCGTTCCGGAGAGGATCTTGCTGCAAAAAGTGGGGCTGTTTTTCATAGCAGTCGAAATGTGCTTGAAGTACTGAGTTTTTATGAAACGATTGAAATTCAACTCCCTGAGTTTCGTATTAACTCAAACATGGACGAATGGCATTATCTGACATTGCTGCATTATCTGGATATGGCCGATGGAATAGAAGGTTCACAGAAGCTCATTACTTTTGGTAACCTGAAAGATGGATTGATTCGAGGAACCAAGTTTGACCGGACTGCAGAGCAGAAACTGGAAAAGCTTTTGCAGGATAAAGATCCTGAGAAAATTCAGAAAGCATGTAAAAACCTGGGTGCAGAATTCACAGAGACAAAGGCGGATTTGTGTGCTGTTTTTCCAGTTCTGCCAAGATATCCGGTAACTTTAAAGATATGGTTTGCAGATGAAGAATTTCCTGCATCTGGCAAAATATTTCTTCAGGATCATGCCGATCATTATCTGAGTGTAGAAGATGCGGTAACAGTTGGAGAAATTTTGCTGCAAAAATTATCGGAAGCATTTTCTTCCCTCTGATCATGGATCAGAAAACTTTCCAGTCCGGCTTTGATAAATTTGTCAATTGTTGTCTGAATCTGTTTCCAGTCATTACAGTGATTGCGTAGCATCAGCCTGTTGATGGAAAGGCAGCCATTCATTTGAAAATAAAAAACCGATTCTGCCTGCTCAAAGGTCAGGAGGCTGTGTGACATAAGCCAGGTCACATAGCCTTCTTTTGTATTTTCTGCTAATTTTTCCAGAAGAACGGGGGCAATTGCATCATCCAGAAACAGTGCCCTGTATTGTGATTCCATCTGTATTTTCTGACAGAACGGATAGGAACAGCTTTTTTGATTTAGACAGAATAAATGATCTACAGTTGTTAACATATCCTGAGTCATATCATTAAAAATATCTGATAATACATCATGGATATCGTAGTAATGAAGATAAAAAGTGCCACGGTTGATTTCAGCATTTTTGCAGATCTCTGTAACTGTAATTTTCGTAAAACTCTTCTGCTTTAACAATTCTAAGAACGTATCTTTTATGGTTTGCCTGGTATAGCGGGTACGGCGATCTTGTTTTCTCGTTTTTTCTGACATTATATACTCCTGTATTATTTGGTATCATATGATTCCTCAACAATTTTTCTGATGTGTTGAGTAGCCATACAAATCTCACAGATTGATTATTGTAATTTATATAGTAACAACTATAATGAGATTTAAAGAAAAAGTCAACAGATTGTTCAGAATTTTAGGAGGAAAAACATGGGACATGTAATTGCTGTATCAGGAAAAGGCGGTGTAGGGAAAACAACCCTTTGTGGATTGTTGATTCAATATTTATGTGAAAATGGAAAACATCCGGTTTTAGCTGTAGATGCAGATGCAAATGCGAATTTGAATGAAGTGCTCGGCGTTGAACCGGAGATTACACTCGGAGAACTGAGAGAAGAGATTGAACGTGCAGGAGTTGATCCACGATATCAGATTCCGACAGGAATAACAAAACAGGCTTATCTGGAAATGCGTCTCTCCGATGCAATTGCAGAAGAAGATGATTATGATTTGATGGTAATGGGGCGAACCCAGGGACAGGGCTGCTATTGTTTTGTAAATGGTCTTGTGCAGACCCAGGTTCAGAAACTGCAAAGCCATTATCCATATATTGTGGTTGATAACGAAGCAGGTATGGAACATATCAGCAGAGGAATCCTGCCAATGATGGAAGTTGCGATTCTTGTAAGTGACTGTTCCAGAAGAGGTGTTCAGGCGGCCGGACGTATTGCAAAGCTGATGAAGGAGTTAAACTTTAAACCACAGAAAACCGGATTGATCGTGAATCGTGTTCCAGATGGAAAACTGGATGCCGGAACTCTGGAAGAAATCCGAAATCAGGGACTGGAACTGTTAGGGGTTGTACCACATGATGACCAGGTATATCAGTATGACTGTGATGGAAAGCCGATCATACGGCTTCCGAAAGATTCTCCTGTAAGAAGTGCACTGGGAGAAATTGTAAAGAAGTTAGGATTGTGAGTTGGAGGATTGAAAGTTTGAAGATTGAGTAAACAGAAATATTATCTGATTTGGTATAACCAATTGTAAAGAAAGGAAAATCCTCATGAGAAATCATTGGACAGAAATAGAAAAATATTTAGAAGACCAGAAGATAGCGCAGGAACTGATTGGAGAACTGAGAGATTTTCACATGCGTTATGAGGTAAAGGATCAGGTAAAGGAACGGGTAGAAAAACCGGATATCCTATTTTATGGGAAAAAGATTCTGGAAATGTCAATAGCAGCGCTTCTTCAGGGAGATAACCTGTTACTTTCCGGTGCGAAAGCTACAGGAAAAAATGTACTATGCGAGACACTGGCATGGATATTCGGAAGACCGGAATACGACATTTCTTTTCATATAAATACAGACAGTGCCGATCTGATCGGAACGGATACCTTTATAAATAATGAGGTTTGCCTTCGGAAAGGCCCCATCTACCAATGCGCGGAATTTGGAGGATTTGGAATCCTGGACGAAATCAATATGGCAAAAAATGATGCGGTTTCTGTATTGCATGCCACACTGGATCATCGGCGCAGAATTGATATTTCAGGATATAACAGGATTTTACTTCATCCGGCAACACGATTTATCGGCACGATGAATTATGGTTACGCAGGTACCAGAGAGCTAAATGAAGCATTGGTTTCAAGGTTTATGGTAATTGATATGCCTGAAATGGATGAGGATAGTGTCCTTTTTGTATTAAGACAACATTTTCCAGATGGGAAAAAAAGTGCACTGAAAGCCTTTGCAGGACTGTTTCTGGATTTGCAGATCAAAGCTTATCATGGAGAAATCTCAACAAAATCTCTTGACCTGAGAGGATTGGTTTCTGCTGTAAAAGCAACAAGAAGCGGACTTTCTCCAATTGATGCAATCCAGATGGGGATCATAAATAAAAGTTTTGATGTATTTGAAAAAGAGATCGTAGAAGATGTGGTTTCTACCAGAATCCCATCTTCCTGGACCGGAAAAGATATATGGGGGTAAGCTTGTATGGAGGATGTCAGATGGCCGGTGGAACAACTGGAAGAACATCGTCTGGAGATCAGCAATCGTATCAGAAATCTTTTTTGGACAGTCAGTGGTGATTATGATATGGAATTTGAACCGGATACAGAAAAATATGTTTATTCAAAACAAACGGTTCTGTATGAGGCAGTGAAGCAGGGTGCCTTTGTACGATATTTTGATCAGAAGAAACTTGGCATGTATTTGATGAAAAAAATACATTTTTCTGCTGGAGAAGATATGCTTTTGCCTCTTGCCGGATTATGCATGGATGCTGCAGTGAATCGTTTTATCATGCGAGAACGTTTGGGAACAAAGGAAATCAGAGAACGGGCGTTCAGAGAATTGGAAAAGGCCGAGGAAGAGCAGGGATCAGACAAAGCTGGAACAGACCTGATTCACAGGATTAGGCTTCTGTATATAAGGCATGTTCTGGAGAACACAGACGATGAGGGAATGGATCCACAGGCAGAGATTGCATTGTACAAGATTCTTTCTTTGAAGGATGCGGAAAATACGGAAGAGGTCATAAACGTGATAGATGAGATTTATAATCATGTTCTGGATCCCTCTTTTGAAAAAAGGAATGGAAATCTGGAGAAGATTCTGAATTTACCGGATATGGCATTGGCCAATGACGCGTGGCAGGAATGCATGACGGATGAACAGATGGAAGACATCATTCAAAAATATCTTTCTAATCTCAAAAAAAAGATGATGAGTCTGGATATCAGAAACAAAAAGAAAAAAAGATTTTATTTCTCTCCAGAAAATGAAGAAGTTCCGGAAAACTCGGAGAATATAAATCCACAGGCAGTGCGACGGATACGTGAATATGTGGAACTGAATTACGGAAAATCGTATCTAAGTGAATCGGAGCAGGCCAGAGTCAACCGTAAATTTTGTACAGGAATCCACAAAAACTGTATCCTGTATCTTACAGATGGAATTTTACAGAACCCTTTGATAAAAAATAATCAATACCGTTTTTCACAGCTGCAGTTTGAAAAAAATAAAGCCTATTATGGAAATAATCACTGGATCATCAAAAGAAATATTTCTGTGTTGGCAGAGTCACTGAAACGGGCATTTATAATCCGAAAGGATGATTTTGTCAGCAGATCTGATGCGGGGCAGCTTGTTCCTGAAAGGTTATGGAAAATTGGAAGAACAGACGATGACAAGTTATTTAATAGAAAAAAGAGATCAGAAGATTCTGAGTTTGTAATAGACGTCCTGATTGATTCCAGTGGTTCTCAAGCTGGCAGACAGGCTCAGGTAGCGGCGCAGGGATATATTATCAGTGAAGCATTAAGCCAGGCAGGAATTCCTCATCGGGTGACAGGATACTGTGCTTTCTGGGGATATACAGTACTTCAGAGATTTCGGGATTATGAAGATCCAAGGGAAACAAATGAAAGAATCTTTCAATTTCGGGCATATGCCAATAACAGAGATGGGCTTGCCCTGAAAACCGTTTGTTCTTCTCTCATGGAGCGACCGGAAAAAAATAAGATTTTAATCGTATTAAGTGATGGAAAACCATGTGATATGAGCATACAACGACCAGGAACCCGCCAGCCCAAGATCTATGATGGAGAAGGAGCTGTGAAAGATACTGCATATGAGGTACGTCGGGCCAGAAATCAGGGAATTTTCGTAATTGGTATTTTTGTAGGGAATGAAGAAGAACTCTCCGTGGAAAAGAGAATCTATGGAAAAGACTTTGCCTATATTCGTAATATCAGCAATTTTTCCCGTATGGTAGGAACTTTTTTGCGAAGACAAATTGATATGGAATGAAAATGGAGGAATCACTATGGGTAAAATTGGATTTGCCAATTGCCAGGATGTAAGAAATCAGAAAAAGATACGGGAATTAGATTGTCCACGCTGTCATGAACCGGGAGGTATTGAAGCCTTTGTGAAAGACGGGATACTTGCAGAGGATGGAGTATGTGATAACTGCGGATATATTCTTCCAGAAGGAACAGAACTGGAGGAAGTGGAGTAAGAAGCATTTAAGGAGACAACAGATGAAAATTGCTGTAACTGGAAAAGGCGGAGTAGGGAAAACCACGATATCTGCAGTATTAGCACGGCTGTATGCAGAAGAAGGGAAAAAAGTATTTGCTGTAGATGTGGATCCAGATGCAAATCTTGGACTTGCACTGGGTTTTTCAGAGGAAGAACTGGAGAGTATTACGCCTATCAGTAAAATGAGAAGGTTGATCGAGGAGAGAACAGGTGCAGATAAAAGTAATACTTTTTATAAAGTCAATCCAAAAGTGGATGATATTCCTGAAATTTACGGAAAAGAAAATAATGGTGTTCGACTTCTGGTTCTGGGAACTGGTCCTATGTCAAGATTTAGTACAAGTTAAAAAAACAAAATATCTGCTGTTGGAGCAAACTCATTATACATCAGAAAGCCCTGTACGATATTTTTTTATGAAAAAGTTGTAAAGTGGTGTAAAGATTAATGATCTTTGTATTGGCACCGAAAATATATTTATTTCTCCGCGGCTTTTCTTCCAGGATGTGAGAGTGCCGCGGAGAATTTTTTGCGAAGAAAGAATTGCTATAGCTTTTGTAATTCCGGGAAAACCTTTATCTAAGAAAAAAATACAATATTAACATGAATATCATGAATATAATATTGGAGGCTGTGAATATTCCCAAATACTTCCCTCTCAGATTCCTGTTTTCTTTTGCAATATATTTGAAACTTATCAGGCTTGCCATGGATGCAATCAGAGTGCCGAGACCTCCAATATTGGTTCCGACAATTAAAGCCCGGCAATTATCTGTAAAGCCGGATAAAAGAAGCGCAGCGGGAACATTGCTCATAATCTGACTGGCAAGAACAGCAGTAAGTGTTTCCCTTCCTGCCATGATTCTTTCCAGAAAACTGCTGAATTGCGGAATCCTTCCAAGGTTGTCGATAAAAATAAATAATGCGATAAAGGTGGCAAGCAGGGAGTAATCCACCCTGCTTATATTTTCCCTGTTTCTTAGCAGCATATATATAAGAACCAATACAAGAGGAATCTGGTATGGAATGATACGTGCAACAGTGAGCAGGCAGATTGTAAATAAGATCAGGTAAGCGGCCAGGTATTCCATGTTAAGTTCTTTTCTGTCAGAGAATCCCAAAAGAGTTTTATCTTTTTCGGAACCGCATACGTGAGGTGCTTTGGCAGCGGCTACCTGTATCCATATCAGAAGAAGGATAAGTGCTGTGGCGGAATAGGGAAGCATCAGGGTTATTAATTCTGCCGCGGACATCCCTGCTCTGGCATATAGATAAAGGTTCTGCGGATTTCCGATTGGTGTGAGCATGCTTCCGAGATTAGCAGCGATTGTCTGCATGGCTACAATTTTAAGAAGCCAGTAATTGCCCAGTTCCTTTGGCAGTTTATGCACAATGATCAGTGCAAGAGGAACAAAAGTAATCAATGCCACATCATTGGTGATCACCATTGACAGGAAGAAACATAAGAGTACCAACAGCCTGATCACACCCACAGTTCCCGATGTTCCCATAAGCAATTTTTTGGCAAGTATATCAAAAACACCAACAGCCTTCAAACCAGCTACAATTGCCATCAAACAGAAGAGGAGCCCGAGAGTCCTGAAATCGATATAAGTAAAATAAGCCTTATCCGGTCTGACCCAGAACATAGAAAGAAGCGCCAGGATCACTGCAATTGACAAAACGGTTTCTTTCCTGAAAAAAACATATAATTTTTGTAACATAATATTTCCTTTCCGGTCTGATACGACCGCGCATAAGTATATCACAGAAACATCCAGAAAAAAAGAATATCATTTTGTATTGTGGATTGTGTTTGCGATTACCGCCACATTCCTGTATAATAAAAATGTTATCAATGGCGACATCATTTCAAAAGTTCAGAATATGAAAGGAAAACGTTTTGGAAGAACTATACAGAAAATATCAGGGAAAAACAATAAAAGATGACTATGGGAAAAAATTCCAAGGAATTTATAGATTTTGCAAATGACATGAAAAATAGCATGAAAATTAATGCCGCAAAATATGGATTAAGGCTTATTACCTTTGAGACGGGGCATTACGATATGTGCGGATATTTTAAGGACAACGAAACAAAAAAAGTATGCATATTTTTCATTCCATGAATGCAGGAACCACCCCATAGATTTCGACATGATGAACTCTAAGGGATTTCTCGTCCGTTCTGCAAAAGGATTGAACGATTGCACTGGAGGATATAACAACTTTACGGCGTATCTGCGTCATCAGAATCTTTATGCGATAAAAGAAAAGTGCCAGCACGGATCCATTCAGGTTCCATACAGTTACTATGACTGCGGTATACCGGATTATTTTACGAGTGTACCGCTGCACTGGCACAGTGAAATGGAATTAAATTACATAAAATCTGGAAATGTTTTTTCAAATACGAGGATCAGACCATCTCTGCCAAACCAGGAGACATCTTTCTGATCCAGCCCAACGTCCTTCATGCTATCATGTCGGATGAGCACAGCTCTTTTTTTTATGATACCATTGTTTTTCATCAGAATATGTTGGTGGGAAGTTACGATGACCGTTGTTATACAGATATTCTGCTGCCGATCTTTTCTTCCAGACGAAGAGTTCTGGTCCCTGTATTTCAGGAACCACCGGGGTATCATGAACTCCATGATTCGGTCCGGACTATTATGCAGTGTGCGCACAAAAATCTTGCAACGTCTGATCTGTTACTGAAAAGCGAACTGCTTCGCTTATTTTATCTGCTGGCATCGACACCGGGACTCTGCACCGAACACACGGTTTCGACAGAATCTCGGATGACCGAAACACTTCGGCCTGTTCTCACTTATATACAGAAACATCATTCTGAATCTGTCACCATAGAGCAGCTGGCAAAGATCGCTCATATGAGCAGCAGTTACTTTATGAGCTGTTTCAAACAGAATTTCGGTCTCGAAGCCATTGAATATCTGAATCAGGTACGTATCCGATCAGCATGCGATCTTCTGCGCAATACGGATCGCAGTATCTCCGACATTGCTTTCGATACCGGATTTCATAACCTTTCAAATTTCAATCGACAGTTTCGCACCAAGGTAGGATGTTCTCCTCAGACTTACCGAAAAGAATCCGTTCTTTCCTGATAGATCCAGTAAGTGATCATCAACATGATCCAGGCGCCGATCCAGGCAGATACTTCTGCCAGAGCAACACCACGAAAAGCCAGATATGGAGTCAGTAGCTTTACCATGACCACTCGAAGAGACACTTCCAGGACTCCTGAAAGCATCGGAACAAACGTATGTCCCATGCCCTGACACCCGTTGCGGAACACAAACAGCCATCCCAGAGGAAACAGACAGATGCCAGTAACCGCCAGAAAATCTCTTGTGTAAGAAATAATCGACGCATCATTCAACATGAAAGAAGTCAGAAACTCAGGAATACACAGCAACATCAAAGCCAGTGGAATATTTATCAGGATCGTCAGGATAACTCCTTCCCGGATACCGGTACGTATCCGCTCCTTTTTTCCGGCACCATAATTCTGTCCCACAAAAGTAAGAAGTGCCAGGCCCACTGTATTTGCCGGCTGTTCAAAAAGACTGAGGATCTTGGTGCATGCCGCATAGGCAGCCACATAGCTTGTTCCCATATTGTTGACAAATGTCTGCAACACCATTCCACCCACTGCAGTGACAGAATTCATAACGGCAACAGGCAGACCTTTCAATGTCAGTCTTTTGATGATTACACTCTGTGGTTTCCAGTCCGTTTTTTTCGGAATCAGATTTTTTTCCCTTCCTATGTAGTAACAGCAGTAAAGCGCAGACAGAACCTGTGCCAGAACAGTGGCTAACGCTGCGCCAAAAACACCCATATGCAGCGGAAAAACGAATAACAGATCCATCAGAACATTAGCAATGGCGGAAATTATCATTGCAACCAGAGGCACCCGGCTGTTTCCGACGGAACGCAGAAGTGTCATGGTAAAATTATTAAAAATTGTAATGGTGGTTCCCGCAAGAATTGTTCCGAAATATTGCAGTGTTTCCGTCATCAGATCTTCCGGTGTATGGAGAAATGTAAATAATTGCCGCATGAAGGCCAGACTTACCACTGTGATCACAATCCCAATAGCCAGACAGATCCAGACAGACATTGCCAGCTCCTTACGAAGTTTTTCATAATTGCCACTTCCAAAAGACTGAGAAATACAGATTCCCAATCCTCCTGTCAGCCCAATTGCGAAACCAATGATCAGAAAATGTACGGAACCGGTATTTCCGACTGCTGCAAGTGCCGTATCGCCAATTCCTTTTCCCACCACCATAGAGTCTGCAAAGCTGTATAACTGCTGAAACAGATTTCCTGCCAGGATCGGCAGAAAAAACTGTACCAGTAAACGCATGCAGTTTCCCTGCGTCATATCATTTGTCGTGTTCTTACCCATTATGTTACCTCCTGATGTCTAAACGGTACTCTCCAAATACTGTCTGCTTTTAGCCAGTATTTTACTACTGAAATGATACTTTTTCTATGACATTACTATGCTGAAATATTAGCAGAAAGTTTCTTGTTTAAATTTTTTATGATGTTTTCAGAGTTATCTTTTGAATAATATCTCATTTTTGCTGCCGATAAATAGTCCATAATAATACCTCCTCTTCAAAATTAATTCTATCATAAAATGACATATAAATCTAATAAAGATATGCTTAAAAGACAAGAGTTCATAATGATTAGTGAACATCATAATATTTTTAGAGTAGCATCCAAATATCACAAACCGATTTGATGAGGAGAAAATACCAGAGCAAGATCCACCCGTGTATTACAGTATTGTCATTTTGACAATTTTGTATTACTTACGAGTAGCAGACCTTGATTGGGATTACGTCCCCATACCCACGTGAAAATATAATTGCTGGCAATTATATTTTAGCAGATATGCAGGCATATCTGGATAAGCGTCACAGACAACAAAATAAGGAAATTTTGATAAGGCATTCACCTGGAATAGGTGAGTGTTTTTTTGTTTTTAAGTATTCAATTAACCGAAAAAATAAAAAAATTTTCCTCAGGGGGCTGTAAAAATGCCTCTCAGCGTTTCGTATTAATGAAAGGGTATTTTTTGCAGGAAAAATAAAAAATTTTCATCAAAAAATGACAA
The DNA here is from genome assembly GCF_020553125.1 of Blautia sp. MSK20_18. Taxonomy (NCBI): domain Bacteria; kingdom Bacillati; phylum Bacillota; class Clostridia; order Lachnospirales; family Lachnospiraceae; genus Blautia; species Blautia sp. MSK20_18. The sequence continues at coordinate 2,753 of NZ_JAJCGR010000013.1, read as the reverse complement.
AAAAGGAAAAATAGTACAAAGGAGTCAGCTGTGTGACCACCTTGTCGGAAGGAGAGATACTATGAATGCAGAAAGCAATGAAATGCTTCCTGTTAGTGAGAAGTATATGCTCACCATCAAGGAGGCAGCAGCTTATTTTAATATTGGTATAAAGAAACTGAGAAGAATTGCAGAGGATAACCTTGGAACGGTGGCGGTGTACTGTGGAAACCGATTCCTCATTATCCGCCCGAAGTTCGAAGAATTTATTCTTAATTCTTCAGAAATATAGTTCCTTTTATCTGCCGAAAGTAGTTGCTATTACAGGGCATAAGAGCGAACATAGGATGACCCCGAAAACCCTTGAAAACAGCCACTTTTGGCAGAAAGGAAGTACTTTTATGGCAAGACCAAGTTTAGCAGAAAAGGATATTTTGAATCCTTCTGAGGCAATTGAATATTTTGTTCTGAGCCGGAGAAAATTTTATGATTTATTGAATAATACGGATGGGGAAGATTTTCTAGCATACTACGGAGAACGCAAGCTGATTCTTCGTGTAGCCTTTGAAAGGTATCTGCGTAACCATCCAGAACTAAGGAGGCGGGTATAATGGCAAAGGCAGGAAGAGGACAGACAAGGCGGGATTCCAAACGCAGGGTTCTCAGGCCGGGAGAGAGCGTAAGGGCAGATGGAAAATATCAATATAAATATCACATTGATGGAAAACCACATTTTGTATACAGTTGGAAACTGGAACCTACGGATAAACTTCCAAAGGGCAAAAAGCCATGCCTTTCCCTTCGTGAGTTGGAAAAACAGGTAAACACAGATTTGGATATGCTTGTAAATATCGTGGACGGGCAGATGACTGTCTGTGAACTGGTAGACCGTTATCTGAAAACCAAAACAGGAGTAAGGCAGAGCACCAAGCAGGGATATGTTACAATGCAGAGATTACTTGCAAAGGAATCTTTCGGGAAAAAGACAATCCGAAGTGTGAAAACATCGGATGCCAAGTTATTTCTCATCAAGCTGCAACAGGAAGATGGAAAAAGCTACAGTTCCATTCATACCATCCGGGGAGTGCTGCGACCAGCTTTTCAGATGGCTGTGGATGATGACATTTTGGTAAAGAATCCATTCGGATTTCAGCTTGCCGGAGTATTGGTAAATGACGCAGTCACAAGAGAGGCAATCACAAAAGATCAGATGCGAAAGTTTCTGAAGTTTGTGCATGACGATGTGGTGTACTGCAAATACTATGAAGTGGTGTACATACTCTTTCATACGGGAATGCGAATATCGGAATTTTGTGGACTGACGCTGAAGGACATTGATCTTGAGAACAGAACTGTGAATATTGACCACCAGTTGCAGAGACCATCGGATATGCGGTATATCATAGAAACCACAAAGACAGATGCCGGAACAAGAGTACTGCCAATCATAGAGGATGTGGCACAGATGTTTCAGGCAATCATCGAGGACAGAAATGCACCAAAAGTGGAGAAATCTATAGATGGATATAGAGGATTCCTATTTTACGATGAGAATGGAATGCCACTTGTGGCAATGCATTGGCAGCACCGATTCAACCACATGGTCGGCAGATACAATGATATCTATCGGGTGCAGATGCCTAATATTACACCTCATGTATGCCGACATACCTATTGCAGCAATATGGCAAAATCAGGAATGAATCCCAAGACACTGCAGTACCTTATGGGGCATTCGGATATATCAGTTACGATGAATGTCTACACGCATATCAGCTTTGATGATGCTGAGGAAGAACTGAAACGAATGGAAGAGTTTAGGAAGGCACAGGCGGAGGTTGAGCAGAAGAAAGAGAAACCGATGTCGCAGAAGATGTTTAAGGTAGTTTAATATGGAAAAGAGATGACGCTCCGGCTTAGGCTGGGGCGTTTTTTGAGTGGAAAAAAATTGCTTATACATATATAATGAAACTGGTGGTTTTCTGCGATTTTAGGGAAATAATATAAAAGATTGGAGTGAAAAGCTTGGTATATAACGAATTTATTAGGTGTGAAGTCTGCGGATGTATAACAAGAATTAGATTGCAGGTTGGATGGCTTGATGAGCATCCTATTGCTGTAACTTGCGGAAAATGTGGTATATCATTAAAAGGAAAAGTAAAGATTGGACAAGATACCTTGGGGCTTAAATTTGAATTTGAAAATGCTGAAAGAGTTAATGCCGCTCCAACAACTATTCCAGATTACGTAGTAGAGTGTTCAGGAGAATTCACAACAATTAAGATGTGTGATGGATGGTGCCTACAGGAAAATTTTATTACACCATTTATAAGATATCAGCAGAAAAGTGGTGATTTTGATAATTATAAGAGTTTTGGAAATAGTGTGAATACGCTAAAACAAACGGCTAGTAGATGGCCTCAATATAAACGTGTTTTACAATTGTATAAAAATGGAAATCAAGAATATCTTAAACAAGAGATAAAGAAACTATTTCCAGAAGAATATATTATGTGTAGAAATGAACTTGAAATAATGAGAGCAGTTCGCATGATTGAAGTTCATGGATTCCTGTCACCGCTAAAACCAGTCATATTGGATTTTCCACAAATTGGATCTGATATTCTGAAATTAGATAAAGAAAAAATGAATTGTCTTATAGAATATCTTAATACACACGATGGATATTCGTTAAAACAGATGCAGGAACAGATTAATAGTAAGCGTCAAATAAAACAGTGTATAGAAAAATAACCGTCAGCCTTTTATACTAA